>JBHHZX010000035.1:0-17057 GCA_046758265.1 Phycisphaerae bacterium | reverse complement strand
GTCGTACCGGCAACGGCAGAAGCGCCGGGTATCCGCGCGACCCGTTGGATCAGAGCCCCGAGCGCGAGCGAGGGGTACTCGCGAACCGCGTTCGAGCGCCAGTACTGCCCGGTTGCACGCTGGACTCGAATCCGAATGCGGAAACAGGAGCCATTCGATGGCCGAATCATCGCTCGTCAGCCTCTCGATCAACGACTTTCTCGACTGCTTGGCCTCCGATGCCCCCACGCCCGGCGGCGGGGCGGTCGCCGCGTTGACCGGCGCGCTGGCGGCGGCGCTGGGTCGGATGGCGTGCGCGCTAACGGTCGGCAAGACGAAATTCGCCGAGGTCGAGCCGCAGGTCGATCAGATCGCCTCGCGCCTCAATCGTGCGACGCTGATGCTCAAGCGACTGATGGACGAAGACGCCGCCGCCTACGCCGAACTCAGCGCGGCGTTCAAAATCGATCGAAGTGATGCGGCAGGCAAAGAGAAGATCGTGCAAGCCGCGGGCTTGGCGGCTGCCGTCCCTCTGGAAACGGTGGCGGTCAGCCGGCAGGTGCTGAGCGACGTGCGGCGACTCGAGCCGATTGGCAACCCGAATCTGCGCTCCGACGTCGAGGCCGCCAGCCACCTGGCCCGCGCCGCGATGCAGGCTGCCGCCGCGAACGTCCGCGTGAATCTCCCGTTGCTGGCGGACGAGCAAGCGCAGAGGGTTGGCAAAGAGTTGGACCGACTGCTGGCCGGCTGACCCCATGCCAGACCGCGAAAAAGAGACCAACGTGCTTACGTTTTCGCTACAGTCCGGGTCGAACGGCAATTCGGTTTACGTCGAAGCCGATGGCGTGCGGCTGCTGTTCGACGCCGGCATCAGTGGGCGGCAGGCCAGGCAGCGCATGGCCACGTACGACCGCAGCATCCGCGATGTGGATGCGCTGCTGCTTACGCACGATCATGCAGATCACATTTGCTGCGCCGGCATTTACCAGCGCTTGTTCGGCCTGCCGATCTATGTCACCCGGCCGACGTACCGGGTGATCCGTGGGCAGCTTGGAAAGCTGAGAGACGTGCGGCACTTTCGCGCCGGGGAGTCGCTTTCGTTCGGCCCGGTCACTGTCCATACCCAGCCCACGCCGCACGACGCGGTGGACGGGGTGATCTTCGTGGTTGAGAGTCGGCGCAAGCGACTGGGCATCTTCACCGACCTCGGCCACCCGTTCGAAGGCCTCTCTGAGCTGCTTGAAGGTGTCGACGCTGCTTATCTCGAAAGCAACTACGACCCGCACCTGCTCGCGGAAGGCCCGTATCCGGCTGACTTGAAGGCGCGCATCCGCGGTGCCGGCGGGCACCTCTCCAACGAAGAGTCGGCGCAGCTCGTCCGGCTGTGTGGGCGGCGCCATCGCTGGATCGCACTCGCCCATCTCAGCGAACAGAACAATCATCCCGACGTGGCGTTGCAGGCGCACCGCAGCGTGCTGGGTGGAGATCAGAGCCTGACCGTGGCCGGGCGTTACGGCGTTTCTGCGCTGCTGCGAGTTTGAGCGAGATTGACGGAAGCGGATTCGGAAGTGCTCTTTGGCACCATCGCTGCCTGCCGCCAACGCAAACGCCGCGGGATACGGTCCGATAGTAGAGGCGGGCAAGCCGCTCGCGGCACTCGCGCGCGCTTCCGACGATAGCGCTGCGTCCTCGCCGCGATTATGCCCACCTGCCGAACGCGTCGTACCTGCAATCCTGCCCGGTACGCATTGACTTGCGGCGCTATAATCTGGTGGCAAAGCGCCTCTTTGCCCGATGCGCCCGGGCGCACGCAAGCAATCGCCTCACCCCTGGGCGACCTTTGCAAGAGGGCCCTTCGTCGCTCGGGCGCACGCGAAATAGTTTTCCCATCCTGCGGCAATGCCATACAGCTACGGCACTGAATTGCGTGCGCTTCCTACCCGCACGTTGCTCCATACACGCTCAACAGCGCCGCCAGGTCGGTCAGGTCAACGTCGCCGTCGCCGTCGAGGTCCCCATCTTCGTACGTGGCACCGCTGGTCATGCCATAGTTGGTCAGCAGTTGTGCCAGGTCGGACAGATCCACGTCGCCATCGCCGTCGAGGTCGCCAGCGCAGCCGCACTCGTCGGGGATGCCGTCGTCATTGTTGTCAGAACTCGTCCCGCTGGCGATATCGCAGGCGTCGGGAATCCCGTTGGCGTTGCAGTCCTCAATCGCCGGGTTGGAGAAGACGTACGCCGAGCCAGAGTTGCTGCCGTTGTCGTCGTCGTATATTGCCCCGATGAGGGCGTTACCGGCGGAGATGGACACCGACTCGCCGAAGTGGTCACCCGCCGCGCCGTCGGAGGCCAGCAGCTCGGCTTGCTCTACCCAATTCGAGCCGTTGTGCGCGAACGTATACGCCGAGCCGGATAAAGGGCCGTTGTCGTCGTGGGAGGGTGCCCCGATCACGGCGGCGTAGCCGGAGATGGAAACAGACCAGCCGAACTCGTTACCAGTCGCCCCGTCCGAGGCGAGCAGCTTTTGCTCCTCGGCCCAGCTCGACCCGTCGAAGCGGAACACGTACGCCGAGCCGGAGTGCGTGCCAAAGTCGTTGTTCCAGGGTGCCCCGATCAGGGCTGCATCGTTCGAGAGCCCCACGGATAGGCCGAAGAAGTCCTCCGCCCCGCCGTCGGAGGCGAGCAGCTTCGGTTCCTGCACCCAGCCCGAGCCGTCGAAGCGGAAGACGTACGCCGAGCCGGCGTTGAAGCCGTTGTCGTCGTCAAGGAATGCCCCGATCACGACGGTGTTGCCGGAGATCGCCACGGACGTGCCGAAGTCGTCATACGCCGCGCCGTCGGAGGCCAGCAGCTTGGCTTCCTGCACCCAGCCCGAGCCGTCAAAGCGGAAGATGTACGCCGAGCCGGAGTTTTCGCCGTTGTCGTCGTCCTCGGGTGCCCCGATCACGGCGGCGTCGCCGGAGATCGCCACCGACGCGCCGAGGTAGTCGTAGATCCCGCCGTCGGAAGCCATTACTTTGGCTTCCTGGACCCAGCTTGAGCCGTCGTATCGGAAGACATACGCGGCGCCGGCAAAGGCGCCGTTCTCGGAATCGAAGTCTGCCCCGATGACGGCGGTGTCGCCAGAGATGGCCACGGCGTAGCCGAAGCGGTTCGGCGCGCCGTCGGAGGACAGCAGCTTGGCTTCCTGGACCCAGTTTGAGCCGTCGTATCGGAGGACGTATGCCGACCCGGCGTTCTCGGCGTTGTCGTCGTCGTAGGGGACTCCGACCACCCCGGCGTCGCCGGAGATCCCCACGGACATCCCGAGGAAGTCAAAAGGGGCGCCGTCCGGAGGGAGTACCCTGGCCACCTCGGCCCACGAGTTGACGAGGACATCAACAGCCGCCAGTGCGTCTACGCGCAGGGGGTTCGGGGTTGTCTCACAGGGATCAACGGTCGGTTGGCCGGTCTGCTTGAGAAGCTGGACGATGTCGTTGGGCGTTAGCTGCCGTGCGGGGTCGGCCTGCAACAGCAGCGCGGCCACGCCGGAGCAGTGCGGGGCGGCCTGAGAGGTTCCGGTGTAGGTGCTGGTCCCGCCGCCCATGCCGGGCGCGGTGATCCAGCGGCCGGGTGCGGCGAGCTCGTTGCAGGGGCTGCGGTTTGAGAAGCAGGTGATCAGGTCGGGAAAGGTCGGGTCGTCAAAGCAGTCGCCGAACGAGTCACCGTAGGCGTCCCAGTACGTTCCGCTATCGGGCTCGCGCCCGTAGTCCAGGTCGTAGACCGCGGCGACGGCCGTGGCGGCGGAGAGGCACGCCGGGCTACTCATCCGGTCGCACCAGCCGCGATTGCCGCTGGAGGCGAAGGTCACGATCCCCGCGGCCTTGGCCGCCTGCAACGCCTCCTGGGCCGCCTCGTTGTAAGCAGTGTCGTCGTCGCAGGGGCAGTTCGAGAAGAGGGCGAACGTTCCGAGGCTCATGTTGATCACGGCGAGGCGGTTGTAGTTGGCCTGCACGCTGACCACATAGTTGACTCCCGCCACCCAGTCACTGACCCAGCCCTCGCCGTTCGTGTCGAGGACCTTTACCGCCAGGATGTCCGCGTCCGGAGCGACGCCGGGTGGTGCGATGGCGCCTGCCGAGGTGATAATCCCGCTGACGTTCGTGCCGTGCCCGTTGTCATCCTCGGCACCGGGCCCGGTGTCGGCCCCTTCGCTGAGGAAATACCAGCCGCCGGGCGCGACATCGTCGATCATGTCGGGGTGGTCCGTGTCGATGCCGGTGTCGAGCACGGCGACGGTGATGCCTTGGCCGGTGTAACAATACTGGTCGCGAACCTGGTCGGCGTTGATGAACGGGACGCTCTCGGCCAGCGTCGCCCGCACGCGGGCGTCCGGGCCGATGCGAAGGACATCCGGGTCCGCCGCCAGCCGGGCGAGCCCCTCCGCGTCCACGTATCCGGTCATTACTGCGAGGTTGCTGTACCGGTAGACGGGGGTGAACCGGCCGGGGGCGAGTCGGGCTAGGACAGCGTCCTGGCGCTGGCGGACGGCAGTCTGGTGGTCCGCGAGACGGGCCGGAGCCAACCGGCCGACGGGACGCAGGACGACGAACACATAGGCGCGAGCGTCGGGGCTGTTCTCAAGCTCCGTATACACGGCCTCCTCGACGAGTGCGCGTGCCGGCGCTGTGCCTTCCGGGGTCAGGACGGCTCCGTCGTCGCGCTGGGCTATGGCGGAGCTCGTCCCGGCCCCTATCCACATGCTGACAACCACGATGAACGTGCGACCGGAAATCGAGCGCGACATGACTTGTTCCTCCTCCACTGCGACGGGGCTTTGCCCGCGGTTATCCCGTCGGAGCCGAGACATGGCAATAGAACTACGATAACAAGTGCTGGGCAGGGAATCAACGATAACCGCCGAAGGGTATTTGGGTAGCCGGGTGACGCTTTAGCCGGGGCTTTCTGTTCACAGGCCACCTCACTCCGAGGGGTAGCGGCCTGGGTTACGGTCTTCCGTCCCGGCGGGACTGTCCGTGGGCAAGAGACGCGCGCCAAAAGTGCGGCGCACGGCCCGGCAAATGTCAGCAGAATTGCTCTTGCAGATCGGACGGGTAGACGATAGCGCTATGTGGAAAGTGCCGTCAAATGCACTGTGCAAGGACTCATAACCCGGTGAGCGTCCGTGACGGTCGCGTTGCGCTGCGGCCCGAAGCTCGGTTGGCTGTGTCGACCCCTGCGCTACCTGCGATCGACCTGGCTCTACTTCTTCTCCTGGATCTGCTGGTTACCACTGCATCGAAGCAGCGGTGAGGCACCGGGCCACTAGAGCCGAACAGAACTCGAAGATTCGTCCCGACATCCGCTGCGACGGATGCCGGTTTTTTTGTGCTCCATCAAGGTGCAAGGAGAACGCCAGCGTGACGGAACCGGTTACGGCCGGCAAGGGGTTTTCGCGCGGCGAAATTGGGGTCGCGATGGTGACGTAACCAGAGTATTGTTGGCGGCCTTGGACTACGAAAAGGACGTGAAAATGGCAGCACTCGACCAAAGCCCGCGATATGTCGTTCCGGAGCACAACTGCGTGCCCGTGTACGACTACCCGGCCAGCATGGCGGCGATCCCGCCTTCGCGGATGTTCCTTATCAACAAGTCGCTGAAAACCTACCTCGAGCGGAACCCGGTCGGCCGGACCTTCGACGCCTCGCAGGGCGACGGCGGCGCCAGCCTCGCCGGCGTTCCGCTCGACATCCTCGAAGAGGCGCACAAGCTCCAGGTCGATCACGGCACGCAGTACGACATGCCCTTCGGCTGCAACGCATTCCGCCAGTCCGTGATCGAGGACTACTGGAAGCTGAGCCCGGCCACGGGCATCGGGCCGGCCAACGTCCTGGCCGGCGTGGGCGGCCGCGACGTCCTCGTCAAGGCGTACACCGCGATGCTCACGCTCGGCGCCGGCCGCGTCGGGGACGTGGTCCTGACTACCCGCGTCCCTTGGATCAGCTACAACTGGGGGCCGTACGGCGTCGGGGCCAACGTCATGCTGGCCCCCGGCGACGAGATGGACGGCTGGGCCTTCACGCCCGAATCGATCCAGGCCTGCGTGGAGTTCGCCAAGAAGGACGACCGCCAGATCGCCGGCATCGTCATCACCAGCCCTGACAACCCGACCGGCCGGACGATCACGCCCGAGCGGCAGATCGAGCTGGGCAAGGCAGCGTTGGGGGCGGGCGTGCGCTACGTCCTGTACGACTGGATGTACCACTGGGTGACCGACGAGGAACCCGTGGACCTCAACACCTTCCTCCCGCAGTTCGACGCCGATGAACGCCCGCGGCTGATGGTGATGGACGGCATCACCAAGTCACTCGGCGCTTCGAACATCCGCAACGCGCACCTGATCGCCGCCGAGGACGTGATCAAGTTCATCTCGAGCCGGGCCTCGCATGCGGTCATCCCGAGCTTTCACGCCCAGGCCGTGGCGATGGCGGCGTATCGCAAGGGTTTCCGCCGGGCGGCCGCAACGATCATCGACCCCACCAACGAGAGCCGGAGGCTCCTCAACGAGTACGTCGAGAAACGCGGCCTGACCGCCGTCACGGGCAAGGGCTACTACGCATTCATTAACGTCGCGCAGTGGCTGCGCGCGGCGGGGATGGAGAGCTCAGAGCCGCTGGGCCAGTACCTGGCCGAGCAGCACGGCGTGGCAGTGGTACCGGGGGCGTTCTTCTCGGTGTATGGCAACGACTGGATCCGCTTCTCATATGCGACGCCGCCCGAACGCACGCGCGGCGCCCTGGATCGTTTGCTGGAAGGCCTGGAGGCGCTGGCGAGGTAGACAGGCCGGTTGGCACCGCCGTCGGCTGCGGGCCGTCGGTTACGACGCTGTTGCGACATTAGGAATCATGACCTCAAGCGAACTCGCACGTTTTGTCGAGAAGTACCAGCTTGCGCAGGACGCCGCCCTGTCTTCCCACTACGAACGCGGCACCAGCGGGCTGGAGGTCGAATGGAACGTGATCAACGCGGCGTTCCGGCCGCTGCTTCACGTGGGTGCGGGTCCCGATGCGCGCTCGTTCGTCGAGGCCCTGCGAGAGCGCTTCATTCCGACCTGGCTGGCCGACCGTAACGCGCTCGAAGTCTTCCACTGGATGACCGAGTGGGTCACGCGGCCGTACTACCACCCGCTGGGCGCGGTCTACGAGGCCCGCGTGCTGGAGGGCTGCCTGCTCAACGCGCTTCATGCCGCCGGGCTCTCCTTTGGCGAGCGGCTGTTTGCCTGGCCCGGCAACGTGCTCTGGCCGATCGAGGTCGGCCATGACGCGATCCCCAGCGCCTGGTCACTCGCCAAACGTCGCTATCTCGAGCGCTGCGTCGACCTGTTCGGCAGCAAGCTGGCGACGGCGGGCGTGCACGTGAATGTGTCGCTGCCCGAGCCGCTGTTCTCACTCGACTTTCTGCACCAGCCACCCGACGTCCCGCAGGAAAGCAGCCTCGTGGCGTTTCGCAATGCGGCGTACATCCGTGGCGCCCGTGTCCTGCGGGCGTTTTCGGCCCTGTTCATCGCGACGACGGCCAACTCACCGCTGCGGGGCGAATGGCGCGACGAGAAGGAGGCGATCTTGCTCACCGATTGCGATTCCAACCGCCTCGCGCAGTTTCCCAACCCGCCCGCCTTGGACGTCCCGCGGCTGTACCGCAGCCACGCCGACTACGTCTGGATTTCGACCGACCTTGTGCGGCGGCGAATCCGTTTCGGGAACAACAACTGGACGCCGACGCGTGCCCGCTCCGACGTGGCCTCGGTCGCGCATATCATCGACATCACCACCGACCAGTTGCACGACGTTTACCTCAAGGGCATCTACGGCGTCGGCGAGCAAGGTACGGTCGAGCAGCTCGCGCAGCGCATCGAGATCGAGAACATGGTCGCCCGCGTCGAGCTGCCCATGGCGCGGGTTGAGGTGCGCAGCGACGAGGGCGGGCACAGCCTGGAACTCGACTGCGCCAACCTCGTGCTCACGGAATTGCTGTTGATCTGGAGCTACGCGAACCCCTCGTTCGGTGCGTCCTTCGCCTACGAAGCCGAGGACATCGCCCGCGTGCGTCGAAACGAAGCTATCGCGGCCGAGCACGGCCTGCGTGGGGAAATCGAGCATCCGTTCACGCACCGCACCAGAAGCATGCGGGCGTACCTGCAATGGACGCTCGAGCAGGTACGTCCACTGGCGACGGCGCTCGGCTGGCAGGCCTATCTCGAGCCCCTGGAGTCGCTGGCCGGCGGCGCACCGAATGGCGCGGAGGCCTTGCGCGAGCGGTTGCACCGGCATTGCACCGAAGACGACCTCGTGCCGCCTGGCGCGCTACACGAAATTGCCGCCGATCGAGAGCAGCACGTTGCTCGCGACTTGGAGCTGATCTCCGAGCGTCTGAGTGATCTGGGGGATGAAGCGCCCAAGCTCCGCAGTCTGGTGCTCAACGCCGCCAACTCCGCCAAAGAGGACCCGTCGGCCCCGATCCGCTTCCAACCCCGGCCGCGGATCCCCGCGGGCGTCGCCGCGCGTGGAACAACGGCGGAGATCGTCGAGCTGTCACAGGAGCTGATCCGCATTCCCTCGGTTACAAACTGCCCCGATGAGCGACTCGCCGACGTCCACCGCGCCGCGCGCTTCATCGCGGGCTACCTGCGTGATGCCAGCCTCGAAGTGAGGCTCTACGACCGCGCCAAGTACCCCGCCGTGCTCGCGCGGTTCCCAGGGCGGCCGGCGGCGCCCGTGATGCTCAGCGGGCACTTCGACGTCGTTGCGCCGTCGCCGGACGACCGGCAGTTCAATCCCCAGATCGAGGGTGACTACCTCTGGGGCCGCGGGGCGGCGGACATGAAGACCGTCGTCGCTACGTATCTGGTATGGATGCGCGACATGGTGCGCCGCCGACCCAGCCGCTACCCGCCAATCAACCTTTTGCTCGTCGGAAACGAAGAGAACGGCGAGGCCGAGCCGGTCGGAACACCCCACGTGCTCGCTGAGCTCGAGAACAACCACGGCTATCGGCCGGAGCTATTCATCGCTGGCGAGCGCACGGGCGAGGGGGGCGACGAGCTCTTTGGCGAAATCTGCATCGAAAACCGCGGCGTTGTGCGGCTCGAGTTGACTGGCCACGGCGTCCGGGAGCATACCGGCGTCGGGGCAAACGTCGCCGACCTGGGTGCGAAAATCGTCGCCGCCCGCGAAGCCGTCGGCCGGATTCTCCACGACAGTCTGACGCTTGACGCGCCGGATGGCTGGAAGACCGAATATCGCTTCCCGTTCATCACGGTTGGCCAACCCGGCGTCTACAACATCACCGCGGACATCGGCCAGCTGGGGCTGGAGATTCGACCCATCCCGCAGGACGATGTCGCGAGTCTGCTCGACGCCATCCGTGCCTGCGCCCAGGAGTACGACCTCGAACTGAAGATCCAGACCAAGGAGCCGGGGGTCGCGTGCCGTCGCGACAATCCTTACTTGCGGGCCCTCATCGCCGCAGTGCGAATCACGTCGGGCAGCGAGCCCATTCTCGGCCGGAAGAAACCCGGCACCAGCGGCCGGTTTGCCCCGGACGGGCAGGCGGTGATCTGGGGCCAAACCGGCATCGGTCCGCACAGCCCTGCCGAGCGGCACTACCTTCCGAGCATCCAGGGCTATTACGACGCGCTCAACCGTTTCGCGGACTTGCTGCTCTGTGCCTCCCGAAAACTTTGTCCTCCTTGATTTCAAAGGGCTTACGCGTTTCGCGGTTCTCGCCCTCCGGACACCTTTATTTGCCGAAGGTTTCGGCCGACGGCTCGGAGCCGGTCCCCATTTTCAACGGACAGCTAGAGGCGTTCTCGACGGCAATCGACCTGGAACGCTCGCCCCAACCGACTCGCTGGACCCGTCATCCACCGTTGCGACCACCCCGGATGACGTCTTCGGTATGGACAGGAGTGTCCGCCAGCGTCCTTCCGGACTCTTTTTGGGCATGAGCGGCTGCTACCTCAAGAAATTGGCGGTATGTCGGGAAGAAAACTGCGGACTCAGGCATCCAATGGAGTGGGTGGCGTCCCAGCCGTCCGGTCCCGATACGCGCCATGGGAGGAGTGAAGCAGATGAGCCGTCCGTCCCGAGGTCCCGGCACCTCGACCTCTGTAGTCCCTTCCCTTCACTGGTGGAGCTCGCTCCACTTTCGCCTGGCGTTGACGATCAACCTTCTTGCGGTCAGCGTCCTGGGTGCGTTCTGGGTGCTGGATTATCGGCGAGAGCGAGCCGCACATCTCAACGTGGAAATTGAGCGGTTACTCGAAGAGGCGAAGGTTTTACGGGTGGCGCGCGTGCGCCTCCAGAAGGCCGAGGATTTTCAAGAGTTCTTGGACACGTTTTGCCGCCAAATGGGCGTTGCAGCTTCCCCCGGCCACCACATCGCGGTGTTCGACGCGCGCGGGGACTTGGTCGCGCGCGCCCACGAGCGGGCCGACGCAGCGTTGGAGTCCAAGATGAATGGGGGGCACGGGCTGAGCACCCGCTTCGAGCATGAGGGCGAGAAGTATCTGTCCGTCCAGGTCCCGGTCGCGGATGGGGCGAGGATCGTCGTCACGCAATCCTTGGCGCCGATCGAAGAAATCATCCGAGCTCAAGCGCTCAGCCGAGCGGCGAGCCTGGGCATTCTGGCGGCTCTGGTTTTCGGCGTGACGACGATCATGGTGTTGCACTGGGTTCGTGATCCCCTGCGAGAGCTTGTCACGCGCATTCGAGAGCTGGGAAGCGGACGCTTCGATGTCCGGGTTCGATCGTCCGGCAGCCCGGAGCTGCGGTACCTCGCCAAGGGGGTCAATGAGATGGCCGGTGCGCTTGAGACGGTCGAAAAGCAGCGCGAGGCGCAGATGCGTCGGGCGCGGGCCATCCAAACGCGGCTTCTTCCCCGAAACGGTGCCGCACACGGGAGTTACGACGTGACGGCCGTGTTCCGACCCGCAGATGGCGTCGCGGGCGATCTATTCGACATGGTCGATCTGACCGATGGCTCAATGCTGTTGGCCGTTCTGGATGTGTCGGGTCACGGCGTCGCGGCAGCGCTCTACACGGCGCTGCTGCGGACCGTGCTGCGGCATCAGGCGAGAATGACGTGCGACCTGGCGGCCATTGTGGAAGCGATGAACGACGAATTCAGGGGTGTGGCGGGTGGCTCCGGGGAGTTTGCGACCTGCTTCCTGATCCGTCTGGACCATGCGACGGGAGCGCTTGAATACGTCGGGGCGGGGCATGACCCCGCCATTATCATTCGGGCCGGTGGTTCGGCCGAACTGCTCGAAGGGCAGGGATTGCCGATCGGCGTCCAGGACCGACAGCAACGCTCGACGTCGCGTTCGGTGCTGAGGCGTGGCGACCGGCTGTTTCTCTACACCGACGGCCTGCACGAAGTATTCGACAACGAAGGGCGGCGATTCGGCCGGGAACGGCTGACCGAATTGTTGGCTGAAACAAGCAGACATGAGCCGAAAGAACAGCTCCGGGCTGTCATCCGAGGCGTCCGATCGTTCTTACGTGACAGTGGGTTCGCCGATGACGTCACCTTACTCTGCGTGCGGCGGAACAGCGTGACGACAACACGGCGAAAGGCGCGCGACTCCGGAGCACACGGTCGCAGAGGTGAACGAGGCACAGTGAAACGTCCCTGTGTCAGGCCGTAGGATTAGCTTCGCCGCGTATCCGCCGCGCGATTTCAGCCTGAAGCCGCAAGTTTGGGTCGCCCGAGGTGCTGATAAGAACGAGCGATGAACTCACGCGAGGACGGAGAGTTGATGCTGGCCGCCGGCCAAGGCGACCGGGAGGCTTTCGCCACCCTGGTCCAACGGCATCAGCGCGCGATCATCCACTTCGTCCACCGCTTTCTGGGGACCGCCAACCGCGACATCGCGGAGGACCTGGTTCAGGAAGTCTTTCTCGAAGCGTGGCGGCATGCTCCTTGCTTTCGGCCTCGCGCGAAGGTCCTGACCTGGCTCCTCCGTATCACTACGAACGATTGCCTGAACTACCGGCGCAGCAACCGCCTGCGGCGGACAGCCCCCTTTGATGCTGATGCAACGGCCGGGCACCCTGGTCCGGGATCGGAGCCGGCGGAAGCCCGTGCGATGGCCCGTGAGCGAGCCGATCGCGTCAGAAGGGCGATCGCGTGCCTTCCCGCGAATCAGCGGGCCGCAATGCTTCTCCGGCACTTCCAGGGGCTCTCCTACGTGGAAATAGCGGACGTTCTTGGCACCTCGGTGTCGGCCGTGGAGGCCTTGCTCTTTCGGGGGAGACAGACGCTCCGGGGAACGTTGGCCGCGGAAAACGACGCCTCGCCGCAAGTTTCCCCGGAGCCCGGTGTTGAATAGTTATGAGAGAAGGTGATCTGCGATGAGATGCGGCAAAGCACGGAAGTTGGTCTCGACGAGGTTCGACGGCGAACTCGATGAGGCACGCAAGCGGGCCGTGGCAGAACATCTGGCCGGATGTCCTCGCTGTCAGCGTTTCGCTGCTGATCTGCCCAGGTGCACTCAGGCTCTGAGTTCGATCAGGGTGCCCGAGCCACGACCGGGCTTCACGGCGCGCGTGATGGCAGGCCTGCCGGAAGGCCGAACCAAACGTGTCTGGTTGAAGGACTCGCTTGAAGCCCTACGGCCTGGCCCTGCGGTAGCGGCCGCCCTTGCGTTGTCCGGCGGAGTTATTCTGGCCCTTTCGATGAACGGCGGGCAGGGCGCGCAGGTCTCCAATCGCATGGAACCTGCGGAAGCGCTCTACGCCGAATCTTTCGACGCCCTTCCCAGTGACTCCGCGGCTGCGAGGTACCTGGCGCTGCTCGAAGAAGGGGAGAACTGAACCATGCGATCGCTCGTCTCGCCTAGGAACGGGTTTTGGCTGCTCCTGATTATCTCGCTCGCCTTCAACGCAGGCTTCGGCACAACTTTTGGGGTGCGGACTTACCGGCATTACTGCCGTGGCGGCGGACACGGTGGCGGCACTTCTCTGGGCAGCCTGCACGAGAAACTGAACCTGACACCGGAGCAAGAGGCTCGGATGAATGCGGCCAGGGAGGAGCTGCTCCAGGAGGTCGATGAGCTCCGGCGAGAGCTGAGCGTCGAAACAGAAGCACTCGCGGAGCTGGTGACCGCCCCCGAACCCGACCGTGCGGCAATTGCAGCGCAGCTCGGCAACGTCGCGTCGCTTCGGGAGCAGATTCAGCAGCGCGTCGTCGAACATTTTTTGGAACTGAAGAGACTGCTTGGCCCCGACCAACGCGAAGGCTTCGATGAGATTATCCGCCGCCACATCTTCCGGCACGGTGGACACGGTGGGCACGGACACGGCAGTCTGACCGGTGCTCACGGATGTCGCAGCAGGTCGGACCACGAAGCGGAAAGAACATCCGATGAGAACGGCGGCTAGCGTTGGCGCATGGAAGATCGCTGCGACCGTAGTATGGTAGAAAGGCGGTGGTGCGATATCGCACCGGACGATGTGCCGGTTCTTGACGGTAACCTTGTGGGTCCAACCTTGATTCGAGACGAAAGGGAAGCGAATGACGAAGAAACTGATGAACACGTTTGTAGCGGCGACAGCTGCCTTGTGCATGGTATTTGTGGGTGCGGTCTTCGCCTCCGACGATCCAGCCAAGCCGATTTCCACCGACAGGCAGGCCAATCTGCTCGAAAAGTTCGGCGACCAGGGCATTGATGCCGATAGCGACGGCGTTCTGACCCACGCGGAGGTCAAGGCGTTCTTCGCTCAAAAACATCATCGCGGCGGGGCTTGTGCGCACGGAGCGAAGGGAGGCTGGCACCATGGAATGATGGGCGGCATGGGTCATGGAATAAAGGGGGGCATGCACCACGGAGCGATGGGCAAGGTGGACATGCTGCTCAGGCACCTCACGAAGCTCGACGCCAAGAGCGTCCCGGCCGACTTCAATGTTGCCAGACATCCGCAGGCGGATGCCGATGGCGACGGCGAAGTCAGCGACGAGGAGTGGCTTGCGTTCGCCGAACAGGCGCGTGTGCGGATGCTTGGGCGGCTGCTATCACATGCGCCTGAGGCCGACACGGACGCCGACGGCAAGCTCAGCGAGGAGGAACTGGCGGCGCTGAGGATCGAGCGGGCAGCCAAGCTCCGTGAGCACGTCCTCGCCAAGAATCCCGACGCCGATGCGGATGGCGACGGCGTGTTGTCCGAGACTGAGTTTGAAGCCTTTATGGCAAAACGGGCCGCGGAGCACCGCGCGATGATGCTCAAGGCACATCCCGAGGCCGACACCAACGGCGATGGGACGTTGAGCGAGAAGGAAGCGCGGGCTTTCACGGGTAGCCGTGGCGGCGATTGCTACGGCGCGGGTCGCCCCGGTCACGGGGATCGTGGCTGCCCGGGTTCCAAGAGCAAAGGGTGTGGCCACGGGAGCCATCCCGGCAACGGCTCGTGACGACAGTGGGGAGTAGCGACGCTTCGCAATCCCCATAAGGTCCTCGCCCGACGCTCGGTGTAGCAGCGCGCTACGCGCAGCCCTCTTGCGCCTGCCGCAAGACCTAGTACGCGCTCAGCGGGACCTCCTGATCGTGGCGGACGTCCCGAACTCGCGGAACCCTGACGGCGACCTTCTGATCTGCCAGCTAGACCGAGGCGGGCTGTGAGCCCCGGCGGTCGTAGCGGCTATCCAGGCGCGCTATGCCAGATTCCCGTACCGGGTGGGACGGCGAGGCGGCTTGGGAACGTGCCGCAGGGCTCTCCCAGAAGGTCGTCACACCGTGGATGCAGCTCCGAATTCGGCCAAGTGACCGAGATCGGACTTACCTTATCCTTTGGCTAACCCCCCACCCCTGCGGAGGGAAGACGCTGTGACGTTTTCCCTCCGCTTCCTACCATGAAGGACGACCCGCACCGGACCGGGCGTCCGCCTTCGGGCGGCTACCCGGCGGTACCCATGTATCGCTATCCTCAAGCCGTTTAACACCTGTGCCCAAATCTGCGTGTACTGTCAGCGGAACCGGGAGATCGATCAGGTCCTCGATCCGAAGGCGATGGCGGCCAAGGATCTGCTTGATGAGGGGCTGACCTGGTTTGACCGCCACCGCAGCGTGGGAGAGGTCTTGGTGACGGGGGCGCTCCATGCGTGATGAAGGACGCTTCTTTACGGCCGATCCTCGAGGCACCAGCCGCCAAGGGCCAGATCTACCGAATCCGCATCGGAACCCGCAGGCCGGTAGTACTTCCGATGCGCTGGACCGCGGCGTTGGCAAACATCGTTTCCGAATTCCGCCAGCCCGGGCGACGCGAGAGGGCAGTCGCGACCCATTTCGAGCACTTCCAGCGGCGCGCGGGGAGAACAGTCGCGAATACCGCACCATCTGCTTTTACTTCATAAGTGATGCGCGTCAGGTAGACCCGCCAGCGGACTGTCGCAGGACAGAAGTGGCATCCGTTCGAGCGTGCTCGCGTTGCCCTACGCCGCACCTATTTCGGAGTCCTTCGATCGCGCGCAGGTCGTCGGATTCTCCGGCCAGACCTCACACCTTGCTTGTGGTCCCCCAGCCGGCTCAACGACCATCCACTTTAGCGCATCGCTGCGCCGCAGGCAGCCGGCCAGTTCGCTGCCGGTCACGACCAGACTGAACCGTTCCCGCAGCAGCATCTCCTGCACGGCGTGATCTGGATGGCCATTTGAGAAACGTACGTTCGCTAGCCCACCCTGGGCCCGGTGCGCTTCGGCCATCATTTCGGCGAACGACCCCACCGACGCGGGAGCGGGAAAACGTCCCCGGATGCCGACCACCAGCAGCACCACATCGAGTGGTTCGGAATCATGCATCTTCACGACAGCGTAATGCGCCGCATACCCGGAAAGTGAGAAATCGACGAGCAGCAACACGCGCTTCCGGCACATCGGTAAACTCCTTACGCAGCGTCCACACCCACTCTCTTGGATGCTCGCCCCGGCCGTTTTCTTCGCGCCCTAACACGTCTTTCCGGCAGCTTGGCGCAGCCAAAACCCGGGAAACTACGGGAAGAATCGCGCGGGGTCGGGCATCTAACAGAATAGCTGCGAAAGCGGCAGATACGGGCGGATCGCAGCACGGCGGGTCGTGTCGTTAGCGGCGCGCGGCTGTGTGCGCTTCCAGAAGCGGAGCTGCCCCAATGAAGGCGCTTCTCGTCATCGATCGTCGCAGGCGGACGCGCCGCGAGCTTCGTTCATTGCTCGAAGCCCGCTACCAAGTCTTAGCTGTTCGCAGCATTTTCTCGGCCTTCAGACTTCTGCGGAGACGAAGATTCGACGTGGTGCTCGTAAAAACCGCTGCTCACGACGCTCATGCGATTGCCGTGTTGAAGTGGCTTCAACTCCGCGCAGTGCAGATCCCGGTTGTCGCGCTCTTGGGCTGGGGCGCGTCCGGCGATGCGAGAATCGTCCGCCAACTGGGCGCCAGCGCTGTCCTCCGTTGGCCGTCACCTGGCAACAAGCTGCTGGAGGCCATTGCATCGGCCAGAACCCTTGCTGTCCCAGCCGGTGCCTCCGAAGCGCTGTTTCTTGGGCGCGATGGCCATGTTTGCCCAGCATGTCTCGAACGGTCAATCCACGGCGCGACGAGGTCCTTGCCCGGGGACAACCACTCGTACACGCGGTCCATTCGTTATCGGGATCATCACCGGGCCGCCTGGTACATTCACGGCCGGGGCCGCGGACGATTGTGCTGAGCGGCGCGGCGCGGGCGGGGCATGGCTCGCGACGACGTGGCTTTGGTGGAAGGGCACCGGGACCTTGTTACGAACGAAGCTGTGTTGCTGGAAGCGGACGTACCGGGAACCCGGCCCTTCCGCATCGCGGTGGTGACGGCCCTGGTCCTGGCGGTCACCGGCGCTCACGGGTGAATGCCACGCGGAACTGGTTTTCGACGTAGGGTGGGCGACGTGTCCCGCCCTCGTCGACGCTACGCGGAACCGCGTGCCCCGAGCCACCCACGCGGACTGCGGGAAGTTTTTCGCGGCGGTTCGGAAGGAAACGCCCACTTCGGGCATCCAAGGGTTGTGAGTACGTGGCGGGCCGGTGTTTCGGCCCAGGCA
>JBHHZX010000034.1:0-17191 GCA_046758265.1 Phycisphaerae bacterium | reverse complement strand
CGTTACCGTTGCAGTCCGGCTCACACTCGTCCGGAATCCCGTTGCCGTTTACATCGTTAGACGTGCCGTCGGTAATGTCACATTCGTCTGGCACACCGTTGCCGTTGCAGTCCCGGCTGGTGCCGTGCGAGATGTCCCAGTCATCGGGAATCCCGTTACCGTTGCAGTCCGGCTCACACTCGTCCGGAATCCCGTTGCCGTTTACATCCTCCGACCTGCCGTCGGCGATGTCGCACTCATCCGGGATGCCGTTGGTGTTGCAGTCCAGGCCGGTGCCGCGCGAGATGTCCCAGTCATCAGGAATCCCGTTGCCGTTGCAGTCCGGCTCACACTCGTCCGGAATCCCGTTGCCGTTTACATCCTCCGACCTGCCGTCGGTAATGTCACATTCGTCTGGCACACCGTTGGTATTGCAGTCTTCGCTCGTCCCGTCAGCGACGTCGTTGACATCTGGAATCCCGTTGCCGTTGCAGTCCGGGCCGGGTGAGGGTCGCACGGGAGAAGGCTCACACTCCTCCGGCAGGCTGTCCGCGGTGGGAAACACTGTGGCGTTCACGAGTTGGGCATCGCTTGACTCGAAGAACTCGACGCCAAGCAGGCGATACGAGCCGCCATCATCCGAAACGGGGTTCAGCTCGAAGGCCAAGTAATCCCCGGCAAAAACTTCCGGAAACTCCAGGCCGCCGGCCATCAAAGGCACGTCGACCACGAAATAGAGGACAACGTCCCCGTCGCCGTCCGAACAGACGCGGTCCGCCAGGATCCACCGGGTGCCGTCCGAGCAGTCCGCTGCCGTTCCGCCATAGCATTGCGGCTCGCTGTCCCCCGCCTGTAAGCGACGAGCGTCGACGGTGAAGATGAAGCAGCCGCCATCGCATACGCCGCGCCGATACAGGAACAGGCGCATCGTAATCGGATTGGGGTTGTCGGGAGACCGCCCGGTGGCGGGTCGGGCGACGTCGTTGACGCGGTACGTGCTGGGAATCGCCAGCCGATAGCCGACCGCAACGGCGTCCAGACCAAGCGTTGGCGCATCGTTCGGTACGGGCACGACCTTGAAGCCGTCTTCGAATTGCGCGCCGAAGAATTGGTCGATGTAGACGCTGAAAAACGTCGGCCCCGGAGGCCCTTCCGGCCCTTGCGGCCCGGGAACGCCCCGCATAGGCTGCCTGCCGTCGCTGTCGGCGGGCGGCCCTAGCTCCGCAGCCATGTTCATCAGCAGCGCGCCGGCCAACCCGCCAGCGACGGCGCTCAGCAGATCACGCTGGTAGTCCTGCAAACCGAGAAATCCGTCGCCGCCGCAGCTAACGAACGACAAGCACAGCGAGCAGGTGACAAGCGCACGGAACGTCTTCCTACGATACAGCTTCACGGGTGGCATTTTCACACGCCTCCTCAACACCCAGCCAGGCGATCAAGAAAACACTAACTCGGACAGTTGCGCGCGGGTGCGCTGGTCACTCCTCAGATAGCGACACGAATGTCCAAGTCACGGCGCCGACGTGCATCCCTCCGGACTACTCTCCAGCGAAGAGTAGATCGTGGCACTTGGCAACGGCACGCTGTCGGCATTGAAGAATTCCACACCAAGGATGTGATACACCCCGCCATCGGCCGAAAACGTGTTCAACTCGAAGGCCAGAAAGTCCCCCGGGACGACTGCGGGAAAGCGCAGACCGGCTTCCGCCAGCGGCAGGTCGATCACCAGGAATACGGAAACATCACCGGAGTCTTCCGCTTCATCGCCCTCAGCGGAACAAGGCGTGTCCAACCTGATCCAGCGTCTACCGTCCGAGCAATCCGCTTCCACGCCGCCGAAGCACTCCGGTGTGGCCCGCCCGGGCTGAAGCCGGCGGGCGTCGACGGTGAAAATGAAACAATCGGCGTCGCACGGGCCGCTGCGGAATGCCAGTACGCGCATGTTGATCGGGTTGACACCGTCGTAATGGTTCGGAATCGTGACGCTGAAAGCGAGAGGTCCTGTGTCCGCCCCCAGCTTCGGCTCTTCCTCGCGCACGGGCTGGACAGCCAGAAACTCATCGAATTCCCCGCCGAAAAAGGTGTCAACCAATATGGCGAAGATCGGCGGCCCAGGTGGCCCTTGCGGCCCCTCAGGTCCCGGAGGGCCAGGGTCTTCTCTGGCTGCATCGTCGTCCGGCGCAGCAGCCACATCGAACAAGAGAGCGCCCGCGAGGCCCCCGCCGAGACTAGCCAGGATATCGCGTTCCCAGTCCTGAAGGCCGAGGGCGCCAGCGCCCCCACACCCGACAGAGGGCACACACAGCGCGGCGACCACGAGCATACGAAACGCGTTCCTTGGAAGCGGGCTCATACCTCTCACTTTAGCCTCCTGGCGAACAGGCTACGAAACCTGCCCAACTCGCGACTGCACTAGTGCTATTGACGAATGCTAGAAGTGTCCTCCTCTGGATTACTTTACCCCGTCGGACCTTCAGCTTTCAACAACGAATTTCTCTTTCCGATAATCATTAACATCTGTGTGAATAGTGGTTGAAATGTGAGGCGCTGGACGGAAAATTACGGGCCACTCCACCAAGCTTGGCGGCGGCGTCTCGTCCGGCGACGTAGTCGCAATCGAGCGATAGAACACCGTGAATTCCTCTCCCGCCGGGCGTTCACGATGCACTGTGCCGCCTGGTCGGTCGGCAGCAGTGCGACCCTGGTATTCGGCGCTCATAGCGGATTCCGATCTTTGACATGCAACTGCACCCTCGCGCCTAGTACTACAACGCTAGAAAACCGCAGGCATGAATCGTAATGTGCTGACCAGTAAGCAGTTACGCGCGAAAACCGAACCCGGCCTGGCTGCCGGCAAGAACGAGTGCCGTCTGGGGCGCAACCGATACGGTTTCGACCTTTGTTTCATGGGCTCTGCGGGCTCTCGAGCCTCCCGGGCCGTTGGTTCAATCTAGCGTTGTAGTACTAATGGCCTGGAGGAAAGTAGCTCCCTCCGGGAAGATGGGTCCCTTCGTCGTGAGCAGTAGTACCGGTGGTGCCGGTCGCGAGCGGCCGGGTCGTAGCACACTTCGTTCTTGCAGACCGGGCACACGGCGTATTCGGTGCCAGGGTGGGCCGTCATCCGCACCGCCTTGTCCTTGTTGTCCCAGCATGCGGTGCAGTACGGCCCCTCGTCGTCCACCCCGTAGGCGTTGTGCTGATGCGTGCGTTTGGCGAGTAGCTCGCCCATCCGCTCCTTCTGCCGCAGCTTTTCGCGAAATTCCCGGTTCTCATCCTGAAGCTGCCGGACCTTCTCGGAAAGCTCCAGGAAATCGATCTGCACCGCGTTCAGCTTCTGGTAGAGGTCGGCGTTTCCGACCGTCTGGGCGAGCTTCAGCACGTCCTTGATGTTCTCGATTGCATCCATGCGTCACGCCCCAGACTTGGCGGTAAAGGCGGTAACCGCGAATAAAGGCGGTAACAGACGAAAGAGCCGGATTCGCGTCTCTCGCAAGTCCGGTCCATTTCGTCACTTACGATCGGGGCGACAGGATTCGAACCTGCGACCTTCTGCACCCCATGCAGACGCGCTAGCCAGGCTGCGCCACGCCCCGAGAACCTGCATTCACCTTACGCCGCAGGGCCGCGCGAGTCAACCGGGATTCGCCTTACCTCGGGCAACCGTTTGCGGTCGCGCCAGAGCTGGATCGCCAGAAGCGCAACGCCGCCGACCAGCAGCATGTCCGCCACGTTGAACACCCACGGCCAGACCTCTCGGCCGCCCAACCAGCGGGTAGGAATCTTGATGAAGTCGCGGACGAACCCCGCCTCTTCCGGGACCCGCTCCAGCCGAAACACTGCGCCGCGCGGATACTGGCGTACGATTGCGCCGCCCTCCGGATTCGCAGTCGTGCGCATACGATATTGCGCTCCATCGTCGTGCGGCGGATATTCTGCCAATATGATGCCGTGTTCGTCCTGGCCCACCCTGACCGTGTAGAGGGTGTGATGCCCCCGCGGGAAGGCATGGTCCACGAGCCGGACCATAACACGGTCGTACATGTTCCCCAGTGCGCCCGCGAGGATGGCGCCGAGCGCGATCTGCAACGCCCAACGCCGTCGCGAGGTCTGGGAAAACATCCAGAACACCAACAGCAAGGCACAGGCAGAAGCAACGAGAAAAAGCAGGGTCTGCCCGCCGCCGATGCCGAACAGCGCCCCGGAATTCAGCATGGTCCGGAATTCAAGCACGTGCGGGATGATGACCCACGGCTTGTGGCCTTGTCCCAGCGTGTGAAACGCCCAGTGCTTCGACCAGAGATCCAGCGCGAGGCCGCACACGGCGATGCCGACGAACCGCACATAAGATGCGAAATGGCGCAGGGCGGTGGCCTCCGGCTCAGGGTCGACAACGCCGGACACGGAGCGTGCGGTTGCAGCCGAGGTACTCGGCGTCGCATCGGGTTGTATTGATCGGGAGTCGGCAGGTGCGCTCAAGAGGCTACAACCCGCTATCCTGCTGGCCCTTTTCCTGAGCCAGGACGTACTCGTAGCAAAACTTTGCCCAGGGCCGCGCTTTCAAACGGGCTTTCCCAATCGGCTTGCCCGTCGCTTCACAGATGCCGTATGTTCCCGCCCCGATCCTTGCGAGGGCTTCGTCGATCTCACGCAGGAGGGCGCGTTCGCCCTCGATCAAACCCAGCGTGAATTCCTTCTCGTAGTTGTCGGTTCCCAAGTCTGCCATATGGATGGGCATGCTCGACAGGTCGCCGGACGCGTCCCGACGATTTTTGCTGAGGGCCTGGCTCTGCAAGGTACTCACATCGCCAATGAGTTCTGCACGCTTGGCCAGCAGCAACTCGCGGAACTGGGCTAAGTCCTTCTTCCTCAGGAACCCCGATTTCTTGCGGGGCGCATACTGCGCGCCAGCGGCGCGGACGGGTCGCTCCGGCGCCACGCGGGCGGCGGACGACGTTGGGGCCGTTTTCTGAGCAGCTTTACGGGCGCTCCTTTTTGCGGATCTGTCTCGAGCGGCTCCGCCGGCCTTGGCCGTCGCCCGGGTCTTCGCGGCCTTACGGGTACTCCTCGCGGTCCGCTTCGCCGCCTTCTTGGCCCGCTTCACGTTTGTCTTCTTGGTGGCCAGCTTCCCGCAGGCAGCCGCTCGTCTCCCGGCTGCCGTCTTGGTCCTTCCGCCTTTCTGGCTCGTTTTCCTGGCCACCGCTGATGCTACCGTGCCGAACCGAGGGGCGCCAACAGCGCCGTAAGTCCTTGTGAACACACAGCCTAAGAGCGCAGCGCGCCCTGAGAAGGGTAATATCATAGGCAGTGCTCCGAATCGTGTCAACTGCGCCGCGCCGAAAGCTAACTGTCGCGCCGACCCGATAACTCGCCGGGCGCGCCTACCCGAATTCGATCGAGGCCCCGCGGCTCGGGCGGGTGCGGAGCAAGCGCGCCGGCTGGGCCCGGCCGGCATCGTATTCATCGCGGATAACCTGCTCGATGCGCGGCACACGGTCTTCGAGCGTCAGCGCGACGATGCAGCCACCGAACCCGCCGCCGGTCATCCGGGCCCCGAGCACGCCCTCTACGGAAGAGACGATCCGCACGAGCTCGTCCAGCTCGCGACACGACACCGCGTAATCATCGCGGAGTGAACGATGCGACTCCGACATCAAGCGCCCGAACTCGGCCAAGTTCCCTCCCCGCAAGGCCTCGGCGGCGGCGAGCGTACGTTCGTTTTCCGACACCACGTGCCTGGCCCGGGCGGCAGCCAATGAATCCAACTGCGAAGCGTGGGCGCTGACGGTCTCGAGCGAAACGTCGCGCAGCGCCTCGACCCGCGGGCGGGCTCGGCGGAAGTACTCCAACGCTTGGCGACACTCTTGCTGACGCCGAGCGTACTCGCTGGCGGCCAGCTCACGCCGCACGCCGGAATCGATGACAACGAACACGTGCCGGTCGAGGTCACAGCGGATGTACTGGTAGTCGCGTGTGCGGCAGTCCAGCAGGAAGGCGGTGCCGGGCCTGGCTGAGAGCGAAACGGATTGATCCATCAGCCCGCACGGAACGCCGGCGAAGTCGTGCTCGGCCCGCCGACAGAGATCGATCAGTTCCCTGGCTTCCAGTCGCTCGCCGGCGAGATGCGTTAGCGCCAGGGCCGTGGCGGTCTCGAGAGCGGCGGAACTGGAAAGCCCACCGCCGGGCGGAACGCTACTGCGAATCAGTAAGTCAAAACCTCGCGGTCCGGCCCCGCGCCACGCAAGCAAGGACGCTACGCCGGCAACATAGCTCGTCCAGTGGGGGAGATCAGCGGCTCGCCACGCATCGACCGGCCAAGTCTGCTCTTGGCCGAGTTCGCTGGAAAAGACGCGTGCGACGCCGTCGCGGCGTGCGACGCCGGCCACCCACGTATCTTGCTCGGTCGCGATCGGGAGAACGAAACCCTCATTATAGTCGGTGTGCTCACCGATCAGGTTCACGCGTCCAGGGGCGCGGGCAACGACATCGCATGCCGCTTGGAAACGCGCCGAGAAGCGATCACGCATTTCCGACTGGTTCATGTCGGACTCATCGCCGCGGGTAAAACACGGGGAAACGCAGAAACTTTCACCGCCCTCAACGGTTGGAAGCGCGCCCCCCAGTCAGACCCCCGCGCGCGTCGTGCACCGGAACAGACTCAGGCCTGTCCGCGGCGGGCGGGGTGCTATATTATCCCGCCAGCGTCGCCGTCGCCTCCGCCGTCGTCGCTCTGGCCACCGTCACCTGTATCTTGGCTACCGTTGTTTCCACCGTCGCTCGCGGTGCCGTCGGCTTCGTCGGCGCCGGCCTCCTGCGGGATGAAGAGCGGTCGGAAGAGGTCTTTGAGCAGGTCGATGAAATCCTGCGTCTGAAAACCGACGGTGAGCGAGGTGAAGAACGTGGACAACATGGCGTCCGCCCAGCGAACGATGAATTTCGGCTGTTCCTGGCCGTTATTGGCCTGGGCGCGCGCGAGAGCTTTCGCCTGCGCGTCGGCTGCCGCGGGGGCATCCTCGCGCGACCTCTGATTGAGATCGTTGAGGTCGATGCCGGCGCCTGCGAGCATCTGGATAACTTCCGGCGGCAGATTCGAGAAGTCGATTGCACCGGAATCGGCCCCGGTAGTCGTCCCGGCCCCTGCACGATTGCCTGCGGGCTGCAGTGACCCACCCATCGGGCCGCCGAGCGCCCCGGCCAACCCCGAGTTCAGGAAAGAGCTGATCAGACCCGCAAGCGAGCCGTCGCCGAACAGGTTTGAGAGCGACCCACCAAGTCCACCGACGGCGTCCGGCTGCGGTGCCAGCATCGAGGTATCGCCGGTGCGCTGCGCAACGGCGCGCTGGTCGCGTAGGGCCAGATGCCGGGCGCGGGCAAGGTCGACGATACGGCCCGGAGCCCGCTCCCACACCGCGCCGCCCCGCACGTTTTCGGCCGGCGACCGCTCGGCGAGGTTGGCACCGATGGTCTCGTTATCGTTGCCGTCGCCGCCCGAACTCTGCCCCCAGGCGGCGGGGCTGCTGAGCAGCAGGCCGACAAACACACCGACGAGCGAGCACCTCATGACGATCCCTCGCAATCTTTTCATGCCATCCTTATCGCGCTACGCAGTCTGGTGTATTATAGCGTAATCGGCAACTTTTGGATGCAGCCGAAGAAGTCTGCTTTCGGTGAACGGGTCCGAGCGATGCGTCCGTGGATCAGACACCTTTCCCGCCGCAGCGCGGCCCGCGCATTCTCGTATTTCATTGTAGCGACTGCGGTTATGGGCTGCGAGCGGGCGCCACCCACGCCGGGAGCCGGACGACCGCCGACCGAAGGCGACTTGATCATGCTGATTGGACCGCCGCGGTCCAGCGTCCAGTCGGCTGGGATCGCAGGCGGGGCCAGACGTTTTATCGCGAAGTACCCCGTGCTGCGGCTGGAAACAGCGGCGCCAGCCGATGACAGCAGCGCGGCGTTGTCGCGGATCGTGCGCGACGCCCTGTCCAAGCAGCCTAAAGCCATTTGTCTTTATGTCACCCACGCCGACGCCGCGCGTCCCGTTGCCAGCGACATCGTCAGGAGTGGCACCATTCTTGTCACGATGGGCATCGCCCCCGACGTCACCGGCGTGTTCGGCCACGTCCGAGTGGACCTCGCGGGCGGAGCGGAACTGCTCGGCCAGCACCTGCCGGAGATCGCCGACGGGAAGCGAAGCTACCTCCTGCTGCACAGCCGCGGCGCGACCCCCGCCGACACGCAGTGCTATAAACGCTTTATGCGCAAGGCGCAGCCGTGGCACGGGATGACGCTGCTGGAAGAACGAAATGCCGCTGAAGTCGAGCAACTTCCCGCTGAGTTGCTGCGCGAAATGTTCGCGCGCTTTCGACACGCCGGCTTGGCCGTGACGCTGGACCCCACCCCATGGCTCGCCAACCCGCCCGCCGCGCTGCTCGGCAGCAACGCACGCTTCGCGACGCTGAGCGCGGCGCCAGCGTTGTGGCCGTATCTGCGGTCGGGCGAGGCCGCCGCCCTGGCAGGGCCGCTGGACGGAGAGATCGGTTCCCTGGCGGTTGAGATGGCGCTCGCAGCAATCACCGAAAGCCACAAGCCTGGCCTGGTGCGCGTCGCGCAATGCGAACTGGTAATGCCCGAAACGCTCGACGACTTCGCTAAACGCTACGCCGAGGCTGCCGGCGTTGAACTGGCCAAGTTATTGTCAGCGGCGACGGCGTCACAACCGGCCGCACCACCCAATCCGGCAGTGGAACCCTGACGCGTCAATCTGCATGTTAGAATATATACGGTGCCGTTCGAGAATCGCGTAGTTGTCGTGCGATTGTGCTCAAACCCGGTTCTTAGCGGCCATGCTGGTCGAGTAGGAGGTTCTAACGGTGGACACAACGCAACAGCGTAACCCACGCATTGCTTGGCTAGTCGGTATATTGGCGCTGCTGGCGTTCGTGGCGCTAGGCATCCCAAGCCGGATGCTGACGCAGTGGGCGTACGCGGTCGAGCGCGGCAGACTACAGGCCAGCAGCGAAGAGCTGGTCGCCGTCAACCAGGATCTGGCCCGCGTCCAGGAAGTCTCGCAGGCGTTCCGGCTGGTGGCGAAAGTCGCCCGGCCCAGCGTCGTGCACATTCGTGTTTCGGCCGACGAGACGGCCCACGAGCGCTTCGTCGAACTCAACCGAGAGCAAGCCGAACTGCGTGAGCAGCTCGACCGGGCAAGGCGACGCATCCACAGCGACGCGCCGCAGAAGCCCTCCGCCGAAGAAATCATCAGACTTTACCATCGCCTGCGTGAGATTGCCGGAGAGTTGGAAGTGTTGGCCGAACGCCTCTCCCCCGCCAGCGGCAGCGGCATCATCTTCGACCAAGACGGCCACATTCTCACGAACAGCCACGTCGTCGTTGGCCGGCACGAGATTGGCGTGCGACTGCCCGACGAGCGCGAATACGAGGCCGCATTGATTGGAAGTGACCCGCAGACGGACCTGGCGCTGCTCAAGATCGACGCGCCAAACCTGCACCCGCTCAAGTTCGGCGACTCCGACCGCTTGGAGGTTGGCGATTGGGTTATTGCCGTCGGGGCACCATTCGGCCTCTCACAGAGCGTCACGCACGGCATCATCAGTGCCACGGGCCGAAACTACATTCGCAGACTCGCCGAGCGCGGCATCCTCTACCAAGACTTCCTGCAAACCGACGCCGCCATCAACCCCGGCAACTCCGGCGGGCCATTGCTAAACCTTCAAGGCGAGGTCATCGGCGTAAACACCGCCATAGCCACCAACGGCGACAGCTATAACGCCGGGATCGCGTTTACGATTCCATCGAACATGGCGGTGAAGATCGCCAACCAACTCAAGGAGGCCGGAGAAGTGGCACGGGGGTGGCTCGGCATCACTATGGGAGAACTGACCGCGGCGGATCGCGAGATCTTAGGCATCGAGGGTCGCCGGGGCGTGCTCGTCGCCAGCATCATTGAACGTGCCCCTGCCGACAAAGCCGGGCTACTGGTCGAAGACGCGATCCTCACCGTGAACGGCCAAACCGTCGCGAACATGGCGGAGCTGCGCGGGGCGATCGCCGATATATCTCCCGGCGATAATGCCATGCTGGACCTACTCCACGACGGCGAGCCGGCCGAGATCACGGTGAAACTCGACCGGCGACCACCTGACTTGGAGTCCACCAGGATCACAAGCCGTTCGCGGGGCGGACGCGAGCTCCCGGGGCTAGGGTTGTACGCTCGTACGTTGCTCCCGAGCATCGCGACAGGCTTCGGTCACAGCGAAGAGGATCGCGGGGTTCTGGTCAGCGAAGCACCAAGAATCTGGGAGGGCATTCCCCTTCCGCGGGTCGTCGCGTGCAACGGCGAAGCTGTGCGCACACTGAAGCAGCTGGAGCAGCGTCTGAGTTCCATCGCCAAAGAGAAGACTATCGAATTCGAGCTCGTCGATCCGGATGGCGAGCGCCGCACGGTGAAGTTTACCCGCCCATAAAGACGTCACGGCCACGGGCGTCGGCGCTATGCGGGGCCGGGTGCGCGCGGCCGCGCGCGCAACCACGACGTTGAGACCTGGATCCCGTGGTCGGCGCGGCGCAGGTCAACGTGGGCCAGCCAGCGCTCGTCGTCGGGCTGGGGAAAATCGCTGCGATGGTGAACGCCCCGCGACTCGCAACGCGTGGCCGCGGCGGTAGTGATGCACAGCGCGACGGTCAGCAGATTCTGCGTTTCCCACGCGCTGGGCGCATCGAACACCTTATCCATCACGTACCGGCTCCAAAACTCGATGATCTCGATCGTTTCGCGCAGCCGATCGGCGGCACGCTCGATCGCCACGTTCCGTGACATCACGCTCTGCAAGCTGTGCAGCACGTCGGCGACATCGAGCTCGGTACGCGGCGATTGCGGCAGCAGATGGCTGAGCACGGGCGGATGGCCGACGCGCCCGAGCGTGATAGCGCGCTCGGCGGCGAGCCGGCCGGCCCATTCGCCATAAGCGAGACCCTCCAGCAGCGAATTACTCGCGAGTCGATTCGCGCCATGCAGGCCGGTAGACGCTACTTCGCCGCAAGCCAGCAGTCCGCTCACGTTGGTTTGCGTCTGCGCGTCCACGACGACGCCGCCGATGGTGTAGTGCGCGCTGGGCCGCACGGGAATCAGGTTCTGCTCGGGGTCGATGTCGAAGTCCCGACAGAGCTTGTAGATCGTGGGGAAGCGAGCGGCGAACTTGCCGGGCGGCAGGTGCCGCACGTCGAGGTAGACGTTGGCGACGTGCAGCCGCTTCATTTCGCTCGAAATCGCCCGGCTGACGACATCGCGCGACGCCAGCTCACCACGTTCATCGTAGTCGTGCATGAACCGTTGGCCGTCACGGTGGACCAAACGAGCTCCCTCCCCGCGCACGGCTTCACTGATCAGAGCGCGGGCGGCACCGGCCACGTACAGTGTGGTGGGATGAAACTGGATTAGCTCAAGGTCGCGCAGCACGGCCCCAGCCCGGAACGCGAGCGCCAGCCCGTCGCCGGTGGCGACCGGCGGGTTAGTGGTTTCGCGGTAGACCCGACCGACGCCGCCGGTCGCGAGAATCGTCGTAGTTGCCCAGAACATTTGGTGGCCGTACTGGGGGTGAAAGCTCACGACACCGATCGCCCGGCCTTCATGCGTAAGCAGGTCGATCACAAAGCAGTGGTCGAAGATGCGGATGCGCGGGTGGCGACGAACCTGCTCCACCATCACGCGAACGATTTCGCGACCTGTAGCGTCGCCGTTCGCGTGAATCACGCGCCGGGCGCTGTGCCCGCCCTCACGCCCGCGGGCCAGGCCCGCGCCACTGCGATCGAAACGGGCACCCCAACGTTGCAGCTCGTCAATGTGGCGCGGAGCTTCGCGCACCACCCGCCGAACGACCTCTTCGTCACCCAACCCGCAGGCGACCGCGAGGGTATCGCGCGTGTGTTGTTCCAGACTGTCGGGCGGTTCGGTCGCCGCGGCGATGCCCCCCTGGGCGTAGCGCGTCGCCGACTGCTCGGCGTCAGCCTTGGTGACGAGCAGGACGTCGGCGGGCTCGCCGGCCGCGATCGCCGCCCGCAGACCCGCAATCCCCGACCCGATGACCAGCACGTCGGTGAACAGGTGCGGCAGACGGTGAACGTCAAAATTGCTTAGATAGCGGCGACTACCGACAGCAGTGCTCATGGGGTTGGCCTAGCGCCTGAAGCGGCGAACGCGCGCGTCCGTGACCAGGATGTGAACCCGAACATCGGTTTCATCGCTGGGCACTTTCTCGACCACCTGGTCTTCCAGGGCCAGTGCGCACGAGACGCCCCGAAAGTCGCGGTGGGAGAGGAATCCATCGTAAAAGCCACGCCCCCGTCCAAGCCGGTTGCCGGCGGCGTCAAAGCCCAGCCCGGGGACGATGACCAGATCGATGTCGGCGACGGGAATGGGCAATCCCTCGATCGGCTCACGGATTCCCAACATCCCGGCATGCACGTCACTGGTGAGCGACTTGATCTCGGTCGGCAGCATCCGGCGCTGCTCCCACGAGACCTTCGGCGCCAGGACGCGCTTCATGTTGCTCCAGCAGTGCAGTGCAATCTGGCTGGTGTCAACCTCCTTCGGCGTCGACAGAAAGATCATGACGATTTCCGCGCGACGGTACTCCGGCAGCTCCAGGAGCCGACCGCACGCCAGCGCGCTGCGCTCAGCCAGTTCGTCAGGCGGGATCTCATCCAACCGCCGACGCAGCTTCTGGCGCAATTCTTTCTTGGTCACGTCTTGCTCTTGGGCTCACCCGGACTCGCCGGGCCTTTCCTTCTGCGCAGTTCCCGCAGGCGGTCCCGCAGGCGCTTTTCCTCCCCGCGCTCCGTGGGATTGTAGTACCTGCGGACTGCTCCTAAATAGTCCTGGACCAAGAATCCGTCGGAAGTTTCGTGCGGCGAGCGATAATCCTGCCCCCGCCCCAGCCGGGCGGCGCCGGGGTAGCTCGCGTCACGCAAATGCGGCGGAACCGGCAGTACCGGCTGCGAGCGGACTTCTTGGCGCGCCGCGCCGATCGCCGCCGTCACAGCGTTCGATTTTGGCGCACACGAAATGTACACCGTGGCCTGGGCGAGGGCGTACTCGCATTCCGGTAGACCGACCAATTCGGTGACTTGGGCGGCGGCCGCCGCCAGCACAACCGCCTGCGGGTCGACGTTGCCGACGTCCTCGGAAGCACAGATCGCGATGCGCCGGGCGATGAACCGCGGGTCCTCACCACCTTCGAGCATACGCGCCAGCCAGTAGAGGGCCGCGTCCGGGTCGCTGCCGCGCATGCTCTTGATGAACGCCGACGCCACGTCGTAGTGCGTATCGCCGGTCTTGTCGTAAGGCAGGGTCGGCCGTTGCATGGATTCGGCGGCGACCGCCACCGTCACACGCGCACGCTGCCCTCTCGTCTGTTCCGAGAGCACGGCGACCTCAAGAGCCGACAGGGCGCGCCGGGCGTCGCCGTTGGATTGCTCCGCGACGAGGCGTAGCGCGTCGGGCTCGACGCGTACGTCGAGTCTTCCAAGACCGCGCTCGGTATCGCGCAGGGCCCGTTCCATCAGCGTAACGAGCTGTTCAGGAGCGAGGGGCTGGAACTCAAACACGTTACTGCGCGAGATCAGCGGAGCGTTTATCGAGAAGAACGGGTTCTCCGTGGTGGCGCCCAGCAGGATCAGGGCCCCCTCCTCAACGTCTCTGAGCAACGTGTCCTGCTGGGCGCGATTGAAACGATGAATCTCGTCGAGAAACAGGACGGTGCGCCGGTCGCCGCTCGTAAGCCGCGCCCGGGCCGCGTCGATCACCCGACGAACGTCCTTGACCCCCGCTTCGGCGGCGTGCAGCGTTTCAAACGCCGCGCGGGTCTGCGCGGCGATGATCTGCGCCAACGTAGTTTTCCCAGAGCCGGGCGGACCGTAGAAGATGGCGCTCGTGAGCCGATCCGCTTCGAGCAGCCGCCGCAAGAGCTTGCCCGGCCCGAGACACGCCTCCTGCCCGACGAACTCCTCCAGTGTCCGCGGTCGCATGCGCAGGGCCAGCGGCTGAACGCGCTGCAATGCCACCTGCTCTTGCTCGGTGAAAAGGTCCATAGCGCGCATTATACGCGCGGCAGCCTGGCGGCTGGGCGGGATTGTCAGATCCGTCAGCATCGGGCGTGGAAAGCGTTGGCTCAGCGGGAGATTTCGGGAATCGGAACCCCCGCATTCGCGGCGCAGTCGCGGCAAAACGCACTACTGACAACCGATAACTCATTGCGGTGGGCACGGCGCAGACGCCTCAGGAGCCCTCGCAGTGGTCCCTGCTCCTCAGAGCATCTCGTCGATGTCGGCCCGGCGGGTCAGGCGAAGGGCGCGCTGGCCGCGGAATTGACCGGGCAAACCGGCAAACTTGTTGCGGCCCGCGATCTTCAGAATCAGATCCTGTCCGACACGCTTTTCCAGTGGGACCAGATCGCCCGGACGCAAATCGCGTAGCTCGCTCAGCCGAATCGTGGTTTGCCCAAGGTAGGCGGTGAGGCTGATCGGTGACTTGGCCAAATTACGCAACAGACGCTTTCGCTGCAGTTCGGTCGCCGGCTTGGGCTTGTAGAACCACGACTGGCCGGTCAGGTGACTGAGCACCAGCTCGATCGTGTTGAAGGGGATGCAGAGGCTCATTGTGCCGGCGGTCTGCCCCAGCTTGATTTCGAAGGTGACGAAAACAACCACTTCGGTCGGGGCGACGATATGCACCAACTGCGGATTGCTTTCCATCTCGACCGTCTCGAAACGCGCATCAACCAAGTTTCGCCACACCTCGGAGAGATGCTCGAGGGCCCGGTCCACGATGCGGCCGATAAGTCGCCATTCAATGGAGGTCAGCGGGCGCTGCGGGACATAAAGGTTGCTGTTGTCGCCGCCGAGCAGCCGATCGACAAAGGGGTAAACAATCAGCGGGCTCAGCTCGAGGCACATCTGCCCTTCAAGCGGCGGCGCCCGGAGGATCATGAAGCAGGTGGGGTTGGGCAGGCAGTGGATGAACTCATTATACGTAAGTTGCTCGACCCCGACGACGCGGACGTCGATGATCGTTCGCAGCAGGCCGGAAAGCGTCGCGCCGAAATTGCGCGCAAAAACTTCGTGTATGGAAGAGATGGCCCGAATCTGGTCCTTGCTGACGCGCTCCGGGCGCTTGAAGTCGTAGGTGTCCGCCTCGACCATCGAAAACAGCGGGGCCTCGTTCGGGGCCATCGGCTGGGCTCCGGCACCACCCGACCCGCCCGCCACCGATGACAAGAGGGCGTCAATTTCACTCTGGTCGAGAACTTCCGACATCCTGCTCTTCCCGGCCGGCTGCGTCGGACTCGGCTCAGCACACGCCGCTGGCACTGCGGTACGGGCGACCGATCAACGCGGCTCAGCCACTTCGGGCACCGCAGGCGCGCACGCGAGCGGCCGCTAGGTAACCGGCGCCCGCGTGCTGCTATCGGAACCGTGACGAGTGAAGTTTAGCGGATGAACCGGGAGTGGCCCCGCAGCCACGGCAGCCCGTACACGCTGCGCGTCAGGCAGTGAGTCGGCGTGCTCTCCTATGGGGGGCGAAGAACCGCGTAAGGCAGGGCTTGCCAGCCGCAGCCGTGGCAAGGAGGCGAAGGAGCTGGCACGCTGCCTGCGGCGTCTTGCTTCGCCGCAACCGGCCCTTACCCCTTGCTGCTAAAAGACTTCCAGTTGCACCGCGGCGCGGCGGGGAAACCACCCGGCGAGTAACCCGCACGGACCAGCGTGTGACGGCTTTCTGGGGCGGAACCGGTCGTCTGCGGGGCTATGGGCACCGGCTGGGCAGAAAGCGACCCTTGTGCTATCCGCGCACGCTTGTGGGTAGCGTCCGCGCGCTCGCAGCGTTTGGTGCCAGCCCGCTGGGGTGCGTGGCACCCTTGGCGCGCGTGCTCAAGGTGCGAACAGTCCCGGAGGGACACAGGACCGTAGCAGTCCGTCGAAAAAGGGGACTGGCTCCGAGCCGTCGGCCGAAACCCTCGGCAAATACGAAGGTACCTGGGAGGTGCCTGTCCCCTTTTTCAACGGACTCGTCGCCCGGGGCGCGAGCCCTGGGAGTGAGCAGAAAACCCCGCAGGGGCAACCGACTCGGTCGCGTCGGTGAGGGGAGATCTGCCGGCCCTGCGGGCTGGAATCACTGCCAGGCGCCAGTTCCAGGAGCTCACGCCCTGACTATTGACTGTCCGCCCGCCGGGCCTGGAAAGGCCCGCCTGAAGCGTCACGCACCCCGCCCGTTGTGCGCTGAGGTACTGCGGCGTGTCCTTGACGGTGGGGGCCGAGTGGGGGTATCTTCAGTGGCTCGGCGGGATCCGCCGCCGTCAGCGTGGCGCTGTCGGTAGGCGCCTGCATCGGAAGTGCGCTGATGTGCCGCTGTTGGCACTGCGGGAAGGTTGTCGTTCGCCAGGAGGTGACATTTGGCATCCCCGCTGGTCCGCGAGATGTTGCAGGCGGGCATTCACTTTGGGCATCATTGCAGCCGCTGGAACCCGAAGATGAAGCCCTACATATACGGCAGGCGCAACGCCATCCACGTTATCGACATCCGCGAAACCCTCCGCGGCCTATTGTGCGCTCAGCAGTTCGTCTCGCGCGTAATCGCGGGCGGCTCGGATGTGTTGTTCGTCGGCACCAAGCGTCAAGCCCGGGAATGTGTCAAGGAGCAAGCCACGCGCTGCGGGATGCACTACGTCACCGAGCGCTGGCTGGGTGGCACCCTGACGAACTTCCGCACAATCCGCTCGCGCCTCAAGCGTTTGGAAGAGCTCGAGGTGCTCGCAGCCAGCCCTCGCTGGGAAACCGGCTACTCGAAGAAAATGCAGTCGACACTCGCGCGCGAGCTGCGCAAGATCCAGCGAAACCTGAACGGCATCCGCAACATGACACGCCTGCCGGGGGCGCTGATCGTGATTGACGTTCGCAAAGAAATCAATGCGGTGCGCGAGGCAGGCGCGCTGGGCATCCCGACCGTCTGCCTGCTCGACACCGATAGCGATCCGGACTTCGCGAGCATTCCGATTCCGGGTAACGACGACTCGATGCGCTCGATCCAGTTGGTCGTCACCAAGGGGGACATCTCGGGGAAGTCCGTGGCGCCGCGCGCGTCGGGCGAGCGGCCAGAGCGGTCATCTCGCCCGGCCGTGGCCTCCAGCACGACCGCCGGCAC
>JBHHZX010000033.1:0-17203 GCA_046758265.1 Phycisphaerae bacterium | reverse complement strand
GGTCAACCGGCTCGAACGCCGGCCGCGCGTCCGGATCACCCTTGTGGTCGCGGTGGAAGTATTGCCCGCCGATCAGCCGCGCGGCGTACTCAAAGTTGCGCGCCTTTTCGAACCACAGTGTCCGGAACGCCCGGCGGGCATGGTAGCGCGACTCGCCATCCTTGATGGACCACTCGAGCACGTTCGGCAGCAACTCGTCAACCAGCTCGATGCGCGACCGGACCCACTCGTTCAGGTCCGAGGACATGTCAAACCGGTTGCTCGCCGGATCGGGAGAAAACGGTCCAAACGTGTCTTCGTCCGTGGCGTAGTCCAGCCCGGGTTGGGTGCAGCGTGACGCGATCTCCTTCAGCATCTCCTTCTCTGACTGATCCTTACCCGGCTCCGCATAGCCGTACTCGATCACCCAATGGTCCCACGGGCCGATGGTCGGCGTGATGAAGTGGCGTACGCTGTCCGGCGTGTCGCCCTGGAAGAACAACAGCGGGTTGTAGTCCATCACCGAGGCGCAGGTGGGCTCGTCGGTGCTATTGCGGCGCCGCTTGACCTCGTCCAGCGACAGCCAGCTCGAGCCCTTGAAGTTGTGACGCAGGCCGAGCGTGTGCCCGACCTCGTGCGTGACGACCTCGCGGACCGCCTCGCCGATGAACCGCTCGGGGAGCTTCTTGCCCGAACCGGTCGCGATCAGGGCGTCGCGGACCAGGGCCAACTGCTGTCGGAAGCCCGTGGCGTACGTGCAGACGTGCCGGCCGTTGGCCTGGAGCTTCTGGTGAGCGATGTCGATCAGGCGCAACTCCTCGTCTTCCGGTTCGGCAAAGCGCTTGAAGAACGCTGCCGCAGCCAGCTCGGGATAACGCTCTTGGAACAGCTTGAAGCCGGGACCTTTGAGTTGTCGGGCGGCCGACGGGGCCAACAGGTCGAACTCGTGCATAAACACCCGCACGAAGGAGTCGTCCATGATGATGTCGGCGTCGAGGATTTGCCCCGTCCGCGGATCGGCCCGCGAGGGCCCCATCGCAAAGCTCCGGCCCGAGACGATCCAGCGGAAGAAATTGTAACGGGCGTCCTCCGGATCGTAGTCGGCGAACTCGTTGTCGTCGGTCTGCTGCTGAACGACGATGGCGTTCACGAAGCCGATCTTCTCGAAGGCCTTGTTCCAATCGAGGATGCCTTCGCGCACCCAGCGTCGCCACTGGATCGGGACGGTCTTTTCGATGATGAATGTGATCGGCTTCTTCGGGGGGCTGAGGTCCAGCGACGGGTCACGCTTCTCGAGCTTCCAACGGTTGACGTAGCGATCGAAGGTATCGCGCGCCTCGTGCTTCTTCGTCCAGTCCATGCGGGCGGTCAGGAAGTAGCCGATGCGGTCGTCCGCGACGCGCGGCTTGTACGAGCCGAGCTTCGGCAGGCGCCGAAAGGCGTACGACACGCCGACCATACGTCCGCCCTGTTTCTTGCCCAGCGCCAGGTCTGTGTCGATCAGAATGTTGTCGGGGAAGACTTTGACCTGGGCCCATTTGCTGAGTTCCGCTCGGACGTTGCCGCCCATGAACGACACGTCGGCGATGTTCGACTTCAGCAAGGCACCCAGGTCGATGACGGGGTCGCCCGCGGGTGTCATCGCCGCGATCGGCACGCTGGCGATGTAGCGCTCGTTGTAGGTGCGCTCGACGGCGGCGGTGACCGGCTTGCCCTTCTTATGCACGTAGCGCGTGTCGGGGGTCACCATTTTCAAGTGTTTGCCGACGATCTCCCAGCGGATCAGATGAGTGCGCCACATCCACCCGGTGAACGACCCGCCGCGCGAGATGCTCGTCGCAAAGAGCAGGTCTTCGTTCAGCAGTTTCTTCGGGATCTTGCAGAGCAACTTTTCCGGGTCGCGGTTCTTGTCCGAGGGGTCGTAACGATACAGCGTGAACAGCCCCTCCATCGTCTCCATATCCTTGACGACCTCCTTGAACTCGGGAAATCGCTTCGGCTTGTCAGGCTTGCCCGCGGCGGCCTTGGACGCCGCAGGGGACTTCCCGGCGGCCGTCTCCTCCTGGGCGCGGGCTGCGGCGGGCAGTGTTAGACCCAGCAGCGCCGGTAGCAGGGTTATCCACACACATCGCAGCAGGATAGAACAGGTACTCATGGGGCAGCTCCGTTGTTTAAGGGAAAAACGTCACCATGGGTTCGCTGGCCGAGGTTCGGCATTCGTTGCAATACCAGCCCCCTGAAGTCTATCGTCGCCAGGCGAAATTGGCTACGCCCCTCCCCAGGTGGGTCTACACGCCGGCCCCGTACGCGGCTGCAGGAATGATCCCCGGCCACTGTTAAAGGTCTCTTTTACAGCGCCTAACAAAACAAGGGTGGTACGGGCGTCCCGCCCGTAAAACTGGGGCAAGATGCTCGAGCCACCCAGTTCTGTTAGAAGCTCTTAAACGCGGCTGCTGGCGGAACGCAATCCTGTTGCGAGGCAGTTTTTGCGCGATTTGCGACGAAGCGCCGGTGAGGGCTTTACAATCGGGCGATGTTCCGGTTTGCTACCCGCGTGACAGCTCCGGAACTCATTTCGCATCAAGGAGGAAATGATGAGGCGACAATCCCTGTTTCTAGTTGGTCTGAGTGCCCTTCTCCTGTTCGGCTGCGAGAATAAGCAGCCACAGCCTGACGCGCACCACGAGGAACCCTACACCCCGGGCTACGCCTCGCTCGACAGCATGGACGCTGAGCCCGCGCCCCGCCCAGCCGCGACGTACGAGCCCCCGCCGACCGAGACGACCGCGGACTCGGACGCTATGAGCGCCCCCACCGACGACGCGGTTGGCTCGGATGAACTTCTTGCCCCGGCTGGCGGCCGCGTCTACACGGTGCAGAAGGGTGACACGCTCTACAAGCTCGCCCGCCGGTTTTACAACGACCAGGCGCGCTGGCGTGATATCTGGGAGGCCAACAAGACGCGGTTGCCCGATCCGGACAAGCTGCCGATCGGGCTGAAACTGATTATTCCGTGATTTCGGATCGGGGATTGCGGATTGGAGATTGGGGACTGGAGCGCACTTCCCCGAGCCACGATCCCTAATCCGCAGCCCCCAGTATGATGCCTTCGTTGCGTGGTGACAGTCCGATCCAGTACGTCAAGGGCGTCGGGCCGCGCCTGGCAGAGCGCTTCGCCACCCTCGGCATCCATACGGTCGGCGACCTGCTCGAGTACTACCCGTTCCGCCACGAGCTCGCGCACGGCGAGGTCGAGATCGCCGACTTGCGGCCCGGCATCACCGCCACGGTTCGCGGCGAGGTCATCCACAGCGGTGGCCGCTGGCCCGGCGCGACCGCCGAAATCCACGACGGTAGCGATAGCTGCACGCTACGCTGGTTCAATCGACAGCAGCTCGGCCGCGGGCTCCCGGTCGGGTCCCTGGTGATCGCGACCGGCAAAGTGCAGGAGTACAACCACCGGCTCGAAGTCATCCAGCCCAGCATTCAGGTGTTCCCGCCTGGCGCTGTCCTGATGTCGCCCTCCAAAGGCACGCAACGCGTTGGCGTCTACCGCAGTAACGCCCAGATCAATTCGCCCACCATTTGCCGCGTGGTGCAGAGCGTGCTCTCGCAGGGACGCCTGCCGGTCGAAGAAATCCTGCCGCTGGAGCTCTGCAAGACGCACGACCTGCCGACACGTGAAGCCGCCATCCGGCAGATGCACAGTCCCGCCAGCGATAAGGAGTTCGAGCAGGCCCGTCGGTGTCTGGCGTACCAAGAGTTCTTCCTGATGGAATTGGCGATGGCGTTGCGCCGCCACAAGTTCGTCGCGCTTCAGACCGGCCGCAAGCTGCACGTCACACCGGAGATCGACCGCCGCATCCGCGCGCGTTTTCCTTTCCCGCTGACAGGCGCCCAAGACAAAGTGATCCGGGAGATTGGGCGCGATCTCGAAAGCGGCCGGCCGATGACGCGGCTGCTGCAGGGGTACGTCGGCAGCGGCAAAACGGTTGTCGCGCTCTACGCCTGCCTGGCCGCCATCGCCAACGGCCGCCAGGCCGCGATCATGGTCCCAACCGAAATCCTCGCCCAGCAACACTTCGCCAACGTCGAGAAGTACATGGAAGGCAGCCGCGTCCGCCGTACCCTGCTCCGCGGCAAACTCAGCAGGAACGAGCGGGCCGAATCGCTGGCGGCGATCGAGGCCGGCGATGTCGACCTGGTCGTCGGCACGCAGGCGTTGCTCGAAAGGGACGTCGCCTTCAAAGACCTCGCGATGGTCGTGGTGGACGAGCAGCACAAGTTCGGCGTCTTGCAGCGGGCCAACATCCGCACCAAAGGCCCCCTGCCGCACTACCTGGTCATGACCGCCACGCCGATCCCCCGCACGCTGGCGATGACGGTCTTCGGCGATCTGGACGTGTCGATCATCGACGCCATGCCGCCCGGCCGCGGGAAGGTCATCACCAAAGTCGTGACCCGCGCCCAATGGGAAACGGTGATGACGTACGTTCGACGGCGTCTCGAGGCGGGGGAGCAGGCCTATGTCGTGTGCCCCTTGATTGGCGAGGCAGAAGCGACGAAGCGACGGAGCGACGAAGTAGGGTCCGCTGCGCGGACCGAGATCAGAGCCCGAAGCGCAAGCAAGGGTCCAGAAGGCGTAGGGTCCGCTGCGCGGGTCCAAATCCGAGCCCGAAGCGCAAGCGAGGGGCCTGGCCGCGGTCGTCTCATCTCCGCCAAACAGGCGTACGAGCGCCTTAACAAGGGCCCCTGGCGCGGCCTGGATGTCGGCCTTCTGCACGGCTCACTCAAACCTGCCGACAAACAGAACACGATCGACGCTTTCGCCGCCGGCAAGCTTCACGCCGTCGTCGCCACGACGGTGGTCGAAGTCGGCGTGGACGTGGCCAACGCGACGATCATGATCGTCGAAAACGCCGACCGCTTCGGCCTGTCGCAGCTCCACCAGCTCCGCGGGCGGGTCGGCCGCGGCAGCAAGGACAGCCTCTGCGTGCTCATGGCCCACGGCCGCGGCGGGAAAGCCGCCGAACGCCTTTCGGTCATGGCTGAGACAAACGACGGCTTCAAGATCGCCGAAGCTGACCTACGCCAGCGCGGCCCCGGCGAATTGTTCGGGACCCGCCAGCACGGGCTGCCGGAGCTGCGCGTCGGCGACATCCTCAACGACTTCGGCCTGCTCGAACAGGCCCGTCAGGACGCGTTCGACATCGTCGCCGGCGACCCCAAACTCGAGCAGCCCCAGCACGCCCGCATGATCCCGGCGCTGAAGCAGATGTTCGGCACCAGACTCGCCCTGATCGACGCGGGGTAGTAGTAGTAGAGTGGGCTGTGCCCACCACGCCTGCCACGCGTTCGGCAGCCGATTTGGCGGGCACGGCCCACCCTACGCGGCTGTCGCACGTCCTTGGCCATGCCGTGCAGATGCGCCAGCGCCCGCGGCGGGATGCGCACGTCGAGGATCGCCCGGCCGTCTTCGAAGTGGCGGTCGAGGATGTCGGCGAAACGCTCCAGAAAGCCCAGGGCCTTTCCGTCATTTGCCGACACCGAAAGCGTCAAGCGGCGCTGATCACCCCGCATCTGCGCATCACCGCCGTCGCGTAGTTGCTCCAGGCCCGTGCCCGTCCGGGCGGTGATCAGCAGCGCGTCGGGGCGGTTTTGCCGTAGGATCGTCAGGAGCGCTTGATCGGTGATTGCGTCGGCTTTATTCAGCAGCAGCGGTACCGGCTTGTCGCTGACGCCAAGATCATTCGACACGGCGTTTGCCGCTTCGATCACGATCGCCCCCTCGTCGATCAACGCAAGGAGCTCGTCCAGATCCACGCCCACCGTCGCACGGATCTCGTCGTGACGCCGCTCTTAATCCTCGATAGTCCTGAGATCGGGTATCCAGGGTACGGCGGTCGCCAGCAAATGTCCCGTGGACAACGCAACAGTCAGGCCGGCGGCTCCCGTCAGTCGCGTAATCGCGGGATTCACGGCCTGACCGTCTTCGGGCGCTTGGTCGCACCAGGCCGGGGCGCGACGCGCGCCTTCTTCTGGGCGCTGCGCGACGCCTTCACAGCGGCCCGCGTGCGCACGGGCACCGTCAACTCCGGGTATTCCTCATCGTCGGTGGCAATCGTGATCGTGGCGCCGCCCGCGGGAAACTCGTCGGCCGGCGGCAACGTCACGCGAATCATCGTCACGTTGGGTTTCGCCGCACCCTGTGGGCCTCGTCGGCCGGCAGGAAGAATCTCGGTCTTGATCGCCGGGTCGCTCGAGGTGACGCCCATAATCTTGAGCGGCTTCTCGCGGCGCGTCGCCACCCGCAGCACGCGCTTCACGGGCTTCTGCATCTGCCCGAAGACATACAGCACCTTGGGCGTGACGGCGACCGGTGGCTGAACGGAGCCCCAAATGCGCAGCGGAATCTCCGGAACCAACTCCATGCCGGTCAGCAGCCGCACGTTGGCGCGGAGCGTGCCGTCCGGTAGCGGCGGGTTGGTCGTCGCGCTCAGTTTGTAACGTTTGCCCTCCTCGACCTCCTCCAGCCGCACGTCGAAATGCCTGGACGAGAATTCGCCGAGCTTAAGCTTGAGCGGCTCCTCATAGGCACACTCGATCTCGACGGACTTCGTAACGATCTCGTCGCGCCCCAGTGCTCCAAACTGCAAGCCCCGCGGCGGGTTGGTCTTCACCCACTGCCGGACCCGCCCCTTCACGAGGATTGTCGTGACCGGATGCTGCGGGTCGTCGGAGTACACGTCGACCTTCTGGTTGACGTTCTCCGTGCGCTTTTTCGTGTTGTAGCTGACCTCGACGTCTTGAGTCTCGCCCGGTTGCAGCACCTTGTCTTTCACCCTCGCCGCGGTACAGCCGCAACTGGTTTTGACCCTGTCGATGTGGAGCGGCGCGTCGCCGACGTTTCGCAGCGTAATCGTGGTCTCCGCCTTCTCGCCGGCCCATTTCACACCGAAATCCCACTCGCTCGTGCTGACTTCGAGCTTCGGCGCCGCGGCACTCTCCGGCGGCGGGGCCTTTCCGGTCACCTGCTGGGCTATTGCAGGAGCGATCCGGCCCACCAGGAGCACGAACGCGGTCAGCACCAAGTGGGTTTGTTTCGAACCGTTACGCCGAGTTGACAGGGTCTTGTACACGCGATCATCCTCTTTTGCGCCGGGAGGAAGCACGGTGGCTTCCGTCCGCCACCCCCAATACCGCACCCGCCGGCCAGCGGCGGCCCGCTCCGCCCTCCAACAGCGGGTTCGTCTCTATATTCACAACGGCGACGAGCGCGCTCGGCAATTTGTCAAGAAAAACTTGCCAGCGTCCGACAAAAACAGCGACTCCCGTTCGCATTCCACGCCGGTTGGATTTCCCACTCCGGCCTGCGTACAGTGGTGGCATGCGCAACTCGTCGCGCCAGGATCAACCTGCCGTTTCGCTTAGGCAACTCGCCCTCCGTGCGCAGCGCGGCGACAAACTCGCCTTCGAGCAACTCCACCGTCGTCTCGAACCCGGACTCAAGCGCGTATTGCTGCGACGCGCCGGCGGGCAGCGTGAACTCGCCGAAGAACTCGCCCAGAAAACCTGGATCGCGGTCTGGCAGGCCCTCCGTAACGAGCGCTACGACGCTCAAAAAGCGGCGATTTCCACCTTCGTCTACGCCGTCGCGCACAAGCTCTGGCTCCAACACCTTCGCCGCACCCGGCACGCGGCGCTCTCAGATGGTGTCTTCGAGGCGCTCCTGGAAGCTACACCGGAAGGGCCCGAGAACCCCGCGGCCACGCTCCAGGCCGGTGAGCTGCTCGAGGCCATGCGCGCCTGCCTGCACGCCATCGACACGCCCTTCAGCCTGAGCGAAGACGAGCGTCGGCTCGTCATCGGCCTGGCCCGCGGGGCGTCGGAACGAGCGTTGGCCGAACAGCTCAGCGTCGCCGCCAGTACAATCCATGCCCGCAAGCAGTTGGCGTATAGGAAGTTGCGCTCCTGCCTGGCCGCCAAGGGTTTCGCGCCGGAAAACGTCGAGCGCCGCCCTGTCGACGGTGAATAAGTAAGAGGACAAGCCCCGAAAAGACTGCCATGAACGACAAGGACATCGACAACCTGATCCGGATGGCCGTCGAGGTCGAGGAGATCGAAAGCCTCGCCTCCGCGCGCGCGCGCGAGACGTCCATCGAGGATGCCGCTCACCAGCTAGGCCGACCGGCGGCCCCTACTCGGCCGACCATTCGTCTCGACCGTCCGCTGTTCAGGCGACGGGTCTGGCAAATCGGCCTTTCAGCCGCCGCCGTCGCCGCGTGCGTGCTACTGTTGCTACAGCAGCGCTTGGCCCCGCGGGCTCCGCAAAGGGCCGCCGCCGTTTCGTTGGAGATCGACTATTGTCCTGGTCTCGCCCTCCACGACGGCGTGCGCATCGATCACTTCGAACCGACCGCCACCGAGCACTACGTGGTCCTGGCGATCTTTCGCTGCTGGCACGATGAATGCCAGTGTCTTGCCTGGCGGCTGCACGAGTGGGAAGACGGCCGCACGCTGGCCGAGATCGCCCCCGGTGAGGTGCTTGACATCGCGCTCGACGTGACCGACGCGCCCCCGGTGGAACAGTTGCTGCTAGTCGCGATCGCGCAGCACGCCGACGATCTGCCTGGCAGCGAGGCGGACACGTACGGCCTGCTCGACTGCCTGAACGAGGTTACGCCGCCGACCAACCCCTGCGACAGCGCCGCCGCGTATGCCTCGGCTATGCAGTCCTGTCTGCCGGAGGGTGTTACAGTGATCCCACGACCATTTTTTGTGGAATAGGTGCGCGAGGAAACGACCTAACGCTCGGCTTCCGAGTGCAGCGCCCTGAGACGTGGCCGCCGGCCGTCTTAGCGGGCGGTTTCTTTGCGTCGCCGCTGTCCTCTATCATCCCAGCCGCATGTTCGCTTGACGGTCTGCGGGTCGAACGCTACGGTACGACCCGAATTTTGTGCGACTGGGAGGTTCTGGAGAGGCAGTGTGGCGTACGATTGCATTGTATGCGTCAAGCAGGTGCCTGATACCGCGCACGTGACGGCCGAGGCGATGACGCCCGAGGGAACCGTCAATCGGGCGGCCCTGCCGGCAATCTTCAACCCCGAAGATCTGCACGCGCTCGAAGTCGCGCTTCAGGTGCGTGGTCAATACGGCGGAAGCGTGACCGTCATCAGTATGGGCCCGCCGAAGGCGGCGGACGTGCTGCGCGAGTGTCTTTACCGCGGGGCCGACCGCGTGATTCTAGTGACGGATCGTCGGGCGGCGGCCAGCGATACGCTCGCCACCAGCTACATCCTCAGCCGGGCGATCCGCACGCTCGGAAGGTACGATCTGGTCGTCTGCGGGCGGCAGGCGATCGACGGTGACACCGCCCAGGTCGGCCCGCAGACCGCCGAGAAGCTCGGCATCCCGCAGGTGACCTATCTCGAACGCATTGAAGGGCTGGGTGACGGCGTCGCACGCCTGCGGCGGAACGTCGGGAACGGCTGGGAAGTCGTCGAAGTGCGGCTGCCGGTGCTCGTGACGGTGCTCGATGTGACGAACGACCCGCGTCCGCCGGCGGCCAAGCGGACCATGAAGTACAAGCGGGCCCGCACGCGGCTCGAGCTGGCGGCGGAGGTCGAGGCCGACCTGCCCAACGCGACCGACGAGGAGCGGGAAACCGAAATCGAACGCCGGGCGGAGGCGTTGCGTTCGCGCGGACTCATGATCGAACAGTGGGGTCTCGATGACATCGACGCTGATTTGGCCTGGTGCGGTCTGAACGGCTCGCCAACGAAAGTGCATCGGGTACAGTCGATCGTGCTGACGAAGGAGGGGTACACGGAAATCCCGCCCACCCAAGAAGGTATCCGCCGTCTGATTCACGAGCTCATCATTGACCACACGCTCGGATAGCGCTTTCGGAGCACCGGATGATCGACGTCAATCGACGAGGCGAGGTCTGGGTTTTCGCCGAGCAGGAAGACGGCGAGCTGCATGACATCGCGTTGGAGTTGTGCGGCAAGGCGCGGAAGCTGGCCGACCGCGTTGGTGTGAAGATGGCGGCGGTCTTGCCAGGCTGCGGGGTGGGCGCGCTGGCCGCGAAGCTGATCGCGCACGGCGCCGACAAGGTTTACCTCGTCCAGGACCAGCGCCTGGAGCACTACCAAACGCAGCCGTATGCCCGTGCAGTCTGCTGTCTGATCGAGAAGCACCAGCCGCAGATTGTGATCTATGGGGCGACGGCGTTGGGCCGCGATCTGGCACCGCGGGTGGCCTCGGCAATCAAGGCGGGTCTAACGGCCGACTGCACCGATCTCGATATCGCCGACGTGGAAGATCCCAGAAACGGCACCACGCACAAGAACCTGCTGCTTCAGATTCGGCCGGCCTTCGGCGGCAACATCATCGCGACGATCATCAACCCGGAGCGCTGGCCACAGATGGCCACCGTGCGTGAAGGCGTCATGGCGTTGCCCGACCCCGATCCCAGGCGAACGGGGGAGATCGTGGAGGAACAGGTCGAATTCCAGGAGCAGGACTTCGCGGTGAAGCTGATCGAGCGGCACCGCGAGTCGCGCACGGTCAATCTCAAGGGCGCCCGGACCATCGCGGCCGGCGGCGGCGGCGTCGGCAGCAAGGAAACTTTTCGGATCATCCACGAACTGGCCGGCGTGCTCGGCGGGGCCGTCGGGGCGTCGCGGGCGGCCGTGGACGGCGGGTACATCGACAAGGATCACCAGGTCGGGCAGACCGGCACCACCGTGCGCCCGGCCTTGTACATCGCCGCCGGGATCAGTGGCGCCGTCCAGCACCGGGCGGGAATGGAAGAGTCCGCCAAAATCGTCGCGATCAACACGGACCGGGAAGCGCCGATCTTCGCGGTCGCGCATTACGGCGTTGTGGGCGACCTGCGCCAGGTTGTCCCGATGATGATCAAGGCCATCAAGGAACGGGCGTGACTGGAGGGATCAAGGGACCGAGGGATCAAGGTGTAGCGGCCGGTCTCCGTGCCGGCCGTCGGGCCCCACGACAGCAAGGCGACGGATGAAACTGACCCTCTGGCAACAACAGCAGCAACCCCGAATCGAGCGCGAGCTGGCGCGCATCGTGGATGCCTTGAAGTCGCTCGGCGTCGAGCGGGTGATCCTGTTTGGCTCACACGCCCGCGGCGACTTCAACGAGGCCAGCGACATTGATCTGGTTGTCATCCTGGAGACGAACCAACGTTTTCTGGACCGCATTGATCGCGTGCTGGAACAGATTGAGCCCTGCTCGCTCCCGGTTGAGGCCCTGGTGTATACGCCGGCGGAGTACGAGGAATTGAGACGCCGCCGGGCCGTGCTCGTCGAGACCGTAAAGCGCGAAGGAAAGGTGCTGTATGAGCGGCCAGCCTGATTCCTACCTGGAGGAAGCCCGCCGCTGGCTGCGTCAAGCCGAAGAGAACCTAGTCACGGCCCGTTGGAAGGGCCAGGGCAAGCTGTGGGCACCCGCTTGTTTCTACTGCCAACAGGCGGCGGAAATTGCCCTGAAAGCGGTCCTGATTCGCCAGGGCGAACGCACTTTCCGGACGCACAGCGTTCTTCGGCTGGCGGATCGCGCGGCCACGTACGAGGCGGAGTTCTCCAGGCTGGCGAGCAAGGTCCGCAGGCTGGATCGTTACTACATCGCAACGCGCTACCCCAACGGCCTGACGGACGGGACGGCCTCGGAGAACTACGACGAGCAGGACTTTCGTGAGGCCGGGTGGACTGCCGAGGAGATCGTGCGATTGGCGCGCCGGCTGATTCCAGAGACGTAGCGAACGGAGCTGCTTCGTGCCCAACTTCTTCACCGACAACGACGACCTCCAGTTTCTTTTCGGGCACATTGACCTGGCGCAAATCGCCCGAATGCAGGAAGATGACTTCGCGGACGCCAAGAGCGGCATCGACTACGCCCCCATCGACGAGGCCGACGCGCTCGACAGCTATCGCCGGATTCTCGAGATCGTCGGCGACCTGGCGGGCAACACCATCGCGTCGCGGGCCGAGCAGATCGATCGCGAAGGCCACCGGCTCAACGAGGACGGCACCGTCACGCTGCACGCGCTCGTGCGCGACAACCTCCGCCGCCTCGGCCAGGCTGACCTGATGGGCTTTACGCTGCCGCGTCAGTACGGCGGTCTGAATTGCCCGAGCCTGGTTTATTCCATGGCGATCGAGATTGTGAGCCGGGCCGACGCGTCGCTGATGAACATCTTCGGCTTGCAGGGGATCGCCGAGACGATCAACGCGTTTGCCAGCGAAGAGATCAAAAGCGAATACTTGCCGCGTTTCGCCAGCGGGGAGCTGACCGGAGCGATGGTGCTGACCGAGCCCGACGCCGGCAGCGACCTGCAAGCCGTGCGTCTCCGGGCGATTCAGGACGAGAGGGGTAACTGGCGGCTGCGCGGCGTGAAGCGGTTCATCACGAACGGCTGCGGGGAGATCCTGCTGACGCTGGCGCGGAGCGAACCTGAAATCACCGACGGCCGCGGACTGAGCCTGTTCCTCTCGGAGCGGAACGAGCATATCAGGGTCCGGCACCTGGAGCGCAAGCTCGGCATTCACGGCTCGCCGACCTGCGAGTTGGTCTACGATGACGCGCCGGCCAGGCTCATCGGCGAGCGGCAACGCGGGCTGATCACATACGTCATGGCACTCATGAACGGAGCGCGCGTGGGCATCGCCGCCCAGTCGCTCGGCATCGCGGAAGCCGCCTATCGCCTGGCTCGGAAATACGCACACACGCGCAAGCAGTTCGGCGGGCCGATCGAGCGGCTGCCAGCGGTCGCGGAAATGCTGACGGACATGAAGGTGGCGATCGAAGCGGCCCGCGCGCTGACGTACGAGACCAGCCGCGTCTGCGACCTGGAGAACAACAACGCGCGGCTGCTCGATTCCGGCCGGATCACCGACAAGGTGGAGCTGAAGCAGCGCAAGAACCTGGCGCGTTCGCTCAAGCGCGTCAACGGCATGCTCACACCGATGAGCAAGTACGACGCGTCGGAGATGTGCGTCAGCGTGGCGAACACCGCCTTGCAGGTGTTGGGGGGTTCGGGCTACATGACCGACTACCCGGCCGAGCGCTACCTGCGTGACGCCCGCATCACCACAATCTACGAAGGCACCAGCCAGTTGCAGATCGTTGCGGCCGTCCGCGGCGTGTGCAGCGGGGCGTTCGAGAAGTGGCTGGCCGAAAAGGAAGAGGCGAAGTACTCCGACGAGCGACTGAGCGATCTGAAGCTGAGGCTGATGGACGCCAAGAACACGCTGCTCAAGGCGACCGCGTACGTCAAGCAGCGCGGCAACGAGTACATGGATCTCTCGGGTCGGCGGCTGGTGGACTCGGCGGCGACGATCCTGATCGGCCACCTGCTGCTGGCCCACGCCAGGCAAAACGCGCGCAAGCAGTACGTCGCCCGGCGTTTCATCGAAACCCGGCTGCCACAGTTGCGCACCGATTGCGAACTGGTCTGCTCAGGTGATACGTCGCCGCTGGAGGATTTTGAGCTGCTGGCGGGCCCGCTTCCGAGCAACGATTAGAAATCCGCACGAAGATTCGAAGGCGAAACTCGGCCTGCGGCCTCGAATAAGGTCTCGGGGAGACCCGCACCGCTTCTCAAGGGTGCTACCGGCAGCTTGCCACCAGTGCTCTTCCACGGCCAGGGGTGGCAACGCTCGGGCAGGCCAGCCGCCAGGGCACCCGACGGGACACCGGCGGACAAGCCGCCTGTGGCAAGCCGGGCTGGCGGGGCGTGTGGGCATACCGTGCGTAGGGAGCGACGTGCCGGAAGCCTGCCCGGCGGGTGTCATCCCGAGGTGCGAAGCGACGAGGGATCTGGCCCGGCAGCCGGATTGGCAGGCATATGGTGCAAGATTCCTGCTGCCTTCGGTCGTCGGAATAACAGGTCGCTGAAAGCGTGACGCACCCGCGGTGCCGCGTAGGCAGAGCGACACGTTGCGGATACGCGGCAAGCGTCTAGAATCCGTTGTTTTCTCCCCGCGCGCCGCCTATACGCCGTCGATTGGGCGAGGAGGAGGCCCCACGCTGTCGAACGGGGCACTGAGGTAACATGGATACGCGTCGCCTGTTTCTTTACATAGCGGTAGCCGCGGCGGTTTTCTTCGTCTATAGGGCAGTCTATGACAGGCTGTCACCGCCCCCGCCGCCACGGAAGGCGCCCTACCCAGCAGCGACACAGCCGGCCACCGGGCCGGCCGTACGCGACACGTGGGCCGCCGCGGACGAGCGCCCCGCCACGCGCAGGGCTCCAACCACCACGCCGACCGGTCCGGCGGCCGACTTCGCGTTCACCGCGGCCCCCGAGGTCGAGACGTTCGCGCTCGGCGGCGGCCCGGATGACCAGCTGCGAGTCAACCTGACTTCGCGCGGCGCAGCAGTCGAGACGATCAAGCTCACCGGTAGGAAAAAGGATGGCAAGTACGTCCACCGCAAGGACGCCGAAACGAACGAGCCGTACGTGCTGCTCAGGCCGGTCGAAGGCCCTCACGGACCGTACGCCTCCTACCTCACTCGGCAGATCTGGTTGGGAGATAGTGCGTGGCCGCTGAGTGATCTCGTGTGGGAGGTGGCGGAAAAAAGCGGCCATGGCGCCGCCTTTACGACGACGCTACGGTCCGGCGAGGGAGCCAAGGATCGTTTGCGGGTTACCAAGACGTATACGCTGGAGCCCGACTCCCCGTTGATGCGACTGCGGCTCAAGGTCGAGAACCTTGGCAACGAACCGTTCGAGCTCAAGCTTGAACAGAATGGTCCGGTCGGCATCCCGAAGGAGAACACGCAATACGACATGCGAAAGCTCGTTCGCGCCCGTCGGGAGGAGCAAAAGGTCCAGATAGAAGCCGATGCACGGGGCGACCTGAAGGACGGAAAACGGCTGGGATCCTCTGCCGAGCAGTTCGTCTGGACCGCGCTGGCGAACAAGTACTTTGCCGTGTTCACCCGTCCGCTTGCGCGGGAGGATGGCGTCATCGACTACGTGCACGAGGTCGTCGGGAGCGTGGTGATACCCAATCTGATGACGGCCGCTGACCCGGGGGATTATCTAGCCCGGATCCTTACGACGCCGCAGAACATCGCGCCGGGCAGCGCTGTGGGGTACGCGTTTGAGATTTACGCCGGCACGAAAAACGCAGACGACCTGGAAAAGGCGAATCCCGCTTATGCGGACCGTAGGCAGATCGGCTACGTGGCTGCCCGGGACGCTGACACACGTTGCTGTGCGTTTTGCACGTTCCCCTTCCTCACCAGCTTTATGACCGGCCTGCTCGAAACGATCCAGGTGGTCGTGCGCAATTACGGCGTGGCGATCATCATCCTGGTGCTGATCATCCGCGTCCTGCTGCACCCGCTGGCGGTTTTCCAGCAGAAATCGATGTACCGCATGCAGGAGGCCCAGGCCCGCCTGCAGCCGAAGCTCAACGCCCTCAAAGAGAAATACGCCAGCGACAAGGTCAAGCTCAACCAGGAGACCATGAAGCTCTACGGCGAGGAGGGCGTCAACCCGATGGCCGGCATGGTCGGCATGCTCCCGATGATGATTCAGATGCCGATCCTGATCGCGTTGTGGACCGCGCTGAACACCGACGTGCACCTGCGGCACGCCGGCTTCGACCCCTGGTGGATCACCGACCTGTCTGCTCCGGATGGGCTCATCGAGTTCGCCAAGCCAATAACGATTCCCATCCTCGGTTGGCTGCCGCTGATCGGAAGCTGGTTCACAAACATCCCGTCGCTCAACCTGCTGCCTGTCCTGATGGGCGTCAGCATGTGGCTCCAGCAAAAGTACATGCCCAAGCCGGGGATGCAGGCCAAGCTCGAGGCGGCCAGGAAAGCAGCGGCGGAAAAGAAAACCCATCAGAAACGATCGGGCATGTCGCCGGAAGAGCAAGCGCGGCAGCAACAGATGATCATGCACATGATGAGCATCATGTTTCCGATCATGCTGTATTACATGCCGTCGGGCCTGAACCTCTACTGGATGTCCACAAACGTCTTCGGGATCGCCGAATCGCTGCGGATCCGCAAGCAGCTTCAGGCGGAGAAGGAGCGTCGTGAACGCGAAGGCCCGCAACCCCCAGTCAAGAAGAAGCCCGGCGTGGTGGGACGCATCTTCAAACACCTCGCCGCTCAGGCCGAGGGATTGCAGAAGAGGGCCGACCAGTTGTCCAAGGAGGAAGCCAAGCAGCAGGCTGCGAAAAGAGCCCGCACCCCGAGTAGGCGGCGATGAGCCCAAGCGCCCTCGATCCAGTCGAACCGCAATCCCTTCAAGCCCTGCGCGAAGTGGCCGAATCCGCCGCCCGGGTGGGCGGCGAGCTGGCCCGCGCCTCTTTCGGCCAAACGGTGGCTGTCACCCTCAAGGCGGACCGCAGCGAAGTAACGGAAATCGACGTCGCGGCCCAGCGCGCCATTATCGCGCATATTCGCAGTCATCGGCCGGGCGACTCGTTCATTGGGGAGGAAGCGGCGGCACAAAGGCACGAAGGGACGAAGGGACGAAGGCACGAAGGGAAGGGAGCAGCAGGGCCCTCGCGCGATACACGCGCCCCGCGCGATGCGGAGAATCCCCACCCCGCAATCCGCGATCCGCAATCAATCTGCTGGGTCATCGACCCCCTCGACGGGACGCGGAACTACGTCCGCGGCCTCCCCCTGTTCACCTGCTCGGTCGCTGCGCTGCGCAACGGAGAGCCCCTGGTCGGAGCAGTCTACGATCCGGTGCAGGACGTAATGTACGCCGCCGCCCGCGGCCAGGGCACATACGTCCAGGGCCAGCGCGTCTCCTTGGCGAGCGTAGCCAATGCATACGGGCCCGGCGCCGACCTGCTGGTCGGAATCCCCAGTGCCCAGCGGCCCACCACCCAACACCTCGTGCTGCACGCGATCGAGCGACACACCGTACGTAACTTTGGCTCGGCGGCGCTGCACCTGGCGCTGGTGGCGACCGGTCAGTTGGATGTCGCCGTGTTGGGCAACAGTAAGCTGTGGGACGTTGCCGCCGGCTGGCTGCTGATCACCGAGGCGGGCGGCGTGGCGACGTCACCGGACGGTGCGCCGGTGTTTCCGCTGGATGTGTCGGGCTACGCAGGCGAAGAAATCGCAGTGCTGGCCGGCAATCGGGCGGCGCATGCTCGATTGATGCGGGAAAGTGCGGCGGGTTGACGGTCGAGCCGACGGAGGAATTGCGGGTTATGAA
>JBHHZX010000032.1:0-17677 GCA_046758265.1 Phycisphaerae bacterium | reverse complement strand
GGCATCGAGGTCGGCGACACAGCCGAACTGAACGATGTCGAGGCCGTCGGGTGTGGGCTGCGCCGCAACCGCCACGCCCAGCCCGTTATCGAACACCATGTGCGACGGGGAGCTCGATAGGGGGGTGCCGTCGAGGATTTCAGAGAACGCCCCGGCGGCGCTGATCCGTACCAGTTCACTCGCCGTTGACGCCACATAGAGCGTCCCATCAGTGGGCGACAGGTAGGTCGCGCGCGGAGAGCCGTCGGAGAACACGAGGGTCTTCACGATGGTGTTGGAGGATGCGTCGATCACGCGGACGCCGGCATTCTGCGAGACACTCCCCACGTAAACGTACGCGCCGGCATCGTCCACATCCACCGTGACCGGGTAATCCAGCGTGCCGACGTTCGTCAGCAGGCTCGAGTCCGGACCGGCTACCTCGACGACCGAGACGGTGTCACCCAGCGCGTTGGAGACATAGGCCCGTGAGTCGTCCGGCGAAAACGCGACGCGGAGCGGGAAGTCGCCGACGGGGACCGCCGCCACCTGGCTCTGCGTCGCGGTGTCATAGAGGCGCAGGAAGTCGTTGAAGCTGTCGCACACCGCCAGGGTTAATCCGTCGTGGCTCAGCCCGATTCCGCTGATAAACGTGCCGATCGAACCCGTCTGCCCGGCGCTCACTTGTGCCTCGATCGTGCTGTCGGCCCCGTCGAGGTGAATGAAGCTGATCCGGTCGGTGCCGGCGACGTTCAGAACGTAGGCGTACTGACCGTCGGGCGAGATCCGTACCCGGGCCGGCCGCCGGTAGATGTACAGTGACGCGACCACGGTGTCCGTCGACAAATCGATGATCTGCACGTAGTTCTCGTCCGCCGCGCAGACGACCGCGTATGCGCCGTTCGGCGTGATCGCGACGTCCAGCGGGCGGTCGCCGACGTTGACGTAGGAGCGCACCGTGCGTGTGTCCATATCGATCGTGCAGACATTGCGGGAGACGTTGTTGCACACGATCGCGAGCCGCCCGTCCGCCGAAATCGCCAGATCGCGCGGGGCGTCACCCTCGGGTGGCGGGCCGCTCGGCGCGAATCCTTCGAAGAAGCCGGAAGCGCCGTTGATGTTGTACAGGTGGATGTCCTCGCGGAAGCGGTTATTGAGCGCGACGGCCCGCAGCTCGGTCGGGCTGGCGGCCGACTCGGCGCAGGCCGCGAAGGTCATCGTCTTCACGATCGACTGCGAGGCGATCCCGATCACCCGCGCGTTGTAGTTTGAGACGAACGCGTATTGCCCGTCGAACGACAACTCGATGTCGCCAACGACGCCCGTATACAGCGTGGCCGTGCGGTCCCCCGTCGTCAGGTTCGTGAAAATCGTGTTGTTGGAAATGGCCGCGATCGCATGCGATTTGTCCGGCGTAATGCGGATAATGCGGTCGGACAGCCGGTCACCGGTGGAGAAAGAGTCTGTCACGCTCAACGTCGTCAGATCAATGGTTGTGATCGCGCCCGGACTCGTCTCGTGCGAGACGACCGCCAGGGTGTTGTCAGCACTGATGTCCACCGCAGTCGGCAAGTCGTTGGTCGGCAGCAGCGCCAGCTCGGTTCCCGTCGCCCGGTCGTAGATCGCGACCTGCGCGTTAAACCGGTCCGGCGCCACGATCCTTGTTCCGTCGGGCGTCAGGGCGAACTGGGTGAAGATGTTCCCGAAGATCCCCGACTCGGGCGTGAAGAACCAACCGAACACGCCCTGCGGTACGCTCGAGAACGTCAGCACTTCGGTCAGCGTGCTTAAGTCGATCACCGAGAACGACGAATTCACCGCGTCGTTGATCACGCCGACCACGGCGTAGTTGCCGTCGGGCGTAGCGGCGACGCGATACGGTTGCTCACCGGTAATCGGGACGTTGCCGACCAGCGTCCGCGTCGCGATGTCGATCACCGAGACGTCGTTGGTGAACACGTTCGGCAGGAGCGCGTACTGGTTGTTCGGCGTCACGGCGACGTGCACCGGAAAGTCGCCGACCGCTACCGTATCGGTGATCGTCTGCGTGGCGACGTCGAAGAACGTGACATTGTCCGTGTCACGGTTAACGATCACGGCGGCGGTCCCGTCCGCGGTGAAGGCCACGTCGCGCGGCATGTCCGCCTCCGGCTCGTAATCGACGCTCAGGAACACGCTATCGCCCCGCGGATTGATGCTGCCGGCCGACGGAAACGCCCGGATATCGACCGGCTCCGCTCGCTCCCACGTCACCTGCTGCGGGCCGGTGTCGCCGTCGGCAGAGACAACTTCCCAACGCGCATCGCCGGTTGCGATGCCCGCTGTCCAGATGAAAACACCAATGGTCGCAATTGTGCCTGTGCAGCATCGCATGAGCTTTTCACCTCCGTCGCGCGTAATGTCTTGCCGGTTGCCCGCGCGAAAAAAGCAAGGCCAAGGGACGAGTAAATGGTCACAAGCGAAAGGACTCCGCCCCCTCGCAACTTGCCAGCATAGAGAATCCCCCCCCGGATAGTCAAACCGTAATGCCCCAGAAGCACGGCGCAAACCGGCGAGCCGGAAACGTTCCCGCGCCCTGCCACGCTACCACTCTCCGGACAAGCTGCTAAGATGGTGGGCGCGCCGGCACCGGAGAGGACAAGGGCGCCGCTGCTGTTCCGGACAGGCAGGCATTGGGCGCCGGGATTCGGTGCCGTTGGTCCGATACCGGCGAGCGGCACAGTCGATGGAAGTGAGCGTGGACTTATGTACCGGGCCGGCCGCGCGCACGCACAGCTTTCCAACCGCCGCTCCGCGCCTGCGGGTCGAGCCAGGAATATGATCCGGTAGACCACATGAACCCGCTGCCGAACGATTCGAACTTCGCGTATGTGGAAGCCCTCTACGCGGAATATCTGCGCGACCCGGCAAGCGTGACGCCGGAGTGGCGTCGGTTGTTCGAGGGCTTTTCCGGCGACGAGCGGTTGCGGGACGAGACGCGCGTCGGCCCGTCCTTTCACCCGACCAGCATCTTCAATCCGCCCGGCGCGAGCGCCCGAGACGGCGCCGCCTCGGGACACGACACCGAGGTCGAAGCTCGCCAGGACCGTGTGGACCAGATGGTCCGCGCCTACCGCGTGCGCGGCCACATGCTGGCTCAGCTCGATCCCCTCGGGGCTTCGCTGACGGGCGAGACGCCCGTACCACCGGTGGATCGCGAGCTCGATCCCGCCCACCACGGCTTCTCCCCGGAGGACATGGATAAGCCGTTCTCCAGTCGCACAATCCATGGCAAGGCGGTGCGCACGCTGGGCGAAATCCTGGGGCTGCTGCGCGACACCTACTGCCGCTACATCGGCGTGCAGTTCATGCACATCGACGATCTCGAGGTCCGCCATTGGTTGCAGGAGCGGATGGAAGGAACGCGGAACCGCCGCACTCTGACCCGCCGCGAGCAATTCCGAATCCTCACCCGCCTGACCGACGCCGTGATCTTCGAGGAGTTCATTCAAAAGAAGTACACCGGGGCCAAGAGTTTTTCGCTCGAGGGTTCTGAGACGCTGATCCCGCTGCTCGACCTGGCCATTGAACAGGCCGGCCAGCAGGGCGTCGAAGAGATCGTCATCGGCATGCCGCATCGTGGCCGCCTCAACGTCCTTGCTAACATCGTCGGCAAGAGCCCGCGGCAGATCTTCCGCGAGTTCGCGGACGTGGACGCCGAGCAGAACCTGGGCCGCGGCGACGTGAGATACCATAAGGGCTACCACGGCGACTGGGTCACTGCCGGTGGGCAGTCGGTTCACGTGGTGCTGTGCTTCAATCCGAGCCATCTGGAATTCGTCAATCCCGTTGCCCTCGGCCGCCTCCGTGCCAAACAAGACCGCCTCAACGACAGCAGGCGCGAGCACGCGATGGCGATCCTGATTCACGGGGACGCCGCCTTTACCGGCGAGGGCATCGTGCAGGAAACCTTGAACCTCAGCGAGTTGCCGGGGTACCGCACCGGCGGCACGCTGCACGTGATCATCAACAACCAGATCGGCTTCACCACGTCGCCCGCGGAGGGTCGCTCGAGCCTGTACGCCTCCGCGATCGGCAAGATGCTGCAAATCCCGATTTTCCACGTGAACGGCGAGCACCCGGAGAGTGTGGCCCAGGTCGTGGAGCTAGCCTTGGACTTCCGGCAGAAGTTTCACCGCGACGTCATTGTCGATATGTATTGCTACCGCCGCCGCGGGCACAGCGAAGGCGACGAGCCGGCCTTTACCCAGCCGCTGATGTACCGCACGATTCGACGCCGGCGGTCGGTGCGGGACAATTATCTCGATCACCTGTGCCAGTTGGGCGACGTCACCCGCGAGCAGGCGGACGAAATCGCCACGCGGCTCAAAGAGCAGTTGGAGAAGGAACTGTCTGCCGTCCGTGATGAGCCCCCGCCGAAGCCACGGCGGCCGAGCAGCCTGGGTCGATTGTGGGCCAACTACCGCGGCGGGTCCGACGGCGCGGTGCCGGAGGTTGACACCGGCGTCGATCGCCAGCGGCTCGTCAAGCTGCTGGAATCGCTCACCACGCTACCGGACGACTTCCACCCACATCGAAAGATGGAACGTTTCCTCGCAGCGCGCCGGCAGATGGCCCGCGGCGAAAAGCTGCTCGATTGGTCGGCGGCGGAAGCGCTGGCGCTTGCCACGCTCGCAACGGAGGGCACGCGCGTACGCTTGAGCGGACAGGATAGCGCTCGCGGCACGTTCACTCAGCGCCACGCCGTCCTGCACGACACCGAAAACGGCCGCACGTACGTGCCGTTGCAGCATCTGTCCAAGGACCAGGCTCCGGTCGAGGTCTACAACAGCCCGCTCTCCGAGGCGGGTGTGCTCGGCTTCGAGTACGGCTACAGCATCGCTTACCCCGACGCCCTCGTGCTATGGGAGGCGCAGTTCGGCGACTTCGCCAACGCCGCCCAGGTCGTCATTGACCAGTTCGTCGCCAGCGCCGAGGACAAGTGGCACAGCCTCAGCGGGCTCGTCTTGCTCCTCCCGCACGGCTTTGAAGGCCAGGGGCCGGAACATTCCAGTGCCCGGCTCGAACGCTTCCTGCAACTGGCCGCCGACGATCACATCCAGGTCGTCTACCCCAGCACGCCGGCCCAGTACTTCCACGTCCTGCGGCGGCAGGGGGTGCGTCCGTGGCGTAAGCCGCTGATCGTCATGACGCCCAAGAGCCTGCTCCGGCATCCGGCGTGCGTCTCGAGCCTGGATGACGTTTGCTGTGGAAGGTTCCAACGGATTCTCGCGGACGATCTGACCAAGCCGCAGGCCGTCCGCCGCGTATTGCTGTGCACCGGCAAGATCTATTATGACCTGGCGGCGCGGCGCAAGCAGCTCGGCCGCGAGGACCTCGCGATCCTGCGACTGGAACAGCTTTACCCGCTGGCGGACGAAACGCTTCAGGCGGCGCTGGAGCCGTATGCCGACGGCACGCGCGTGCTCTGGATCCAGGAGGAGCCGGAGAACATGGGCGCCTGGCGCTACCTTCGCGTGCGTTTCGGCAATAACTTGTTCGGGCGCTGGCCGATGTGCGGCGCTTACCGGAGGGCATCGGGCAGTCCCGCCACCGGCTCGGCCGCCGCTCATAGGCTGGAGCAATCGCAGATTGTCGACGTCGCCTTCGGCCAGGGACTGCGGGATCGCCGGGCGGCGGACACGTGCTGCTCCGGCCATCCGCAGTGCTGCCGCGATTGCTGGCAGTAGCGGGGTTCGGTCGGCTCGGCGTATATTCCTCGCCAGCTTGCAGGTCGCGCTGGGGCGCTTGGATAACGAGACGAGACGACGAACGATGGCCATTGAACTGAAGATTCCTGAAGCGGGCGAATCGATCACCGAGGTCCAGATCGGCGCGTGGCTCAAATCCGAGGGTGATTACGTGGAGCGCGACGAGCCCGTCGTCGAGGTCGAAACCGACAAGGCCTCGATGGACCTCCCGGCGCCCGCGGCCGGCGTCCTCCGTAAAGTGCTCAAACAAGCCGGTGATACCTGCCAGGTCGGTGAAGTGATCGCTTACATCGACGACGCGCCCGTGCCCGCCAGGACCGCCACGCAAGAAGAGGTGGCAACCGTAGCGGCAACAGCCCCACCCCCGCCCGTTGGTGCGAACACAGCGCCCGACGATACGACGCGGCGCGCCGCGACCGAGCCCTCCGTGATGCCGGCGGCGCGCCGCATGCTCGCCCAGCACGATCTGCGTCCGGCCGAGGTCCGAGCGACCGGTCCCGGCGGTCGCCTGCTGAAAGAAGACGTCATTCGGCACGCCGAGAATGTAGCAGCCGGCGCTCCGCCGGCCGTGCAATCAGAGCCCGGAGCGCAAGCGACGGGTCAGACCGTAGCAGCCGGTGCCTCGCCGGCCGTCGCCGTCGCCGCCGGCTCGCGTGTCGAAGAGGCCGTACCCATGACGTTGCTTCGCCGCCGTGTGGCCGAGCGCATGGTCGGAGCCCAGCGCACGGCGGCGCTGCTCACTACGTTCAACGAGATTGACATGTCGGTGGTCATGACTGTCCGCAAGCAGCACCGGCAGGCCTTCCAGGAGAAATACGGGGTCAAGCTGGGAATCATGTCGTTCTTCGTGAAGGCTGCGGTCGACGCGCTCAAGATGTTTCCCCAGCTCAACGCCGAAATCCGCGGCACCGACATCGTCTACCACAACTACTACGACATCGGCGTCGCCGTCAGCACCGACCGCGGGCTGATGGTGCCCGTGATTCGCAACGCCGAGCGCCTGAGCTTCGCGGAGCTGGAGATCGCGATCGCCGACCTCGCCGCCCGCGCCCGCGACAGGAACATCACTCCCGACGAGCTCCAGGGTGGCACGTTCACCATCAGCAACGGCGGCGTGTTCGGCTCGCTGCTCTCGACGCCGATCGTGAACCCGCCGCAGAGCGGCGTCCTCGGTCTGCACGCCATCCAGGATCGCCCGGTAGCCCGCGAGGGGCAGGTAGTGATCCGCCCGATGATGTACGTTGCCCTGACCTACGATCACCGCATCGTGGACGGCCGCGAGTCGGTCACGTTCCTCAAGCGCCTCAAGGAATGCATCGAGAACCCGGCCCGGATGCTGATCGAAGTGTAGGATCCGCTGCGCGGACCAGTCCAGGTCAACCGTCCGAGACCTCCTGCATGACCCGCGGATGTTCGCCCGGCGGACCCGAGTTCGCGCCGCCGTGCTGGTGGTCGGCTCCGGCAAGGCGTGTCCGAACGCGGCACATGTGTGCCTGTCGTTTCGAGTGAAGCGATCCGAGCCCAAGAAGCGCTGCAAAGCCTGGGGATCGCGGCGTTGGCGAGGTGGACGCGACTTACAAGATGAGTGACCCTGCCAATCGCGGGCGAAATGTGGGCGGGGCAGGCGGTTTGGCCGATGCACGGCCCCTGTGCGGTCGGTAGCCGAAGACCCGCTCATGAATTACGATGCGACCTTACAAACGATCGGCCGGCCGTCCGATTGTTGTGACTTTCGCCGAAACCGCTATCAGTATGAGCAACCCGGGCCTGTCGTATACTGAGCTGCACGAAGCCTGGCCGCTGCTCAGCGGCAGCGACCGAGTCGCGGGGTTCAGCCTGCTTTCGCGGGCCGAGTCGGAGGAGCTCTTCGATACGCTCGATGCCCGCGGCCAGTCCGAGTTGATCCTGGAGCTCCCGTCCGGCGAACGACGCATGTGGATGCGGGTGCTGGCGCCCGACGACGCGGCCGACGTCGTCCAGGAAACCGAAGAAGACGAGGATCGCCGCGCCCTGCTGAGCCTGCTCGACGAGCCCACCCGCAAAGAAGTCCTCGCCCTGCTGGCGTACGCCGAAGACGAAGCGGGCGGGCTGATGAATCCGCGTTACGCCCGCCTGCGGCCGGACATGACGGTAGACGCGGCGATCAGCTATCTCCGCCGTCAGACCCACGAAGAGCTCGAAAACATCGCCTATCCATACGTGCTCGACGGGCAGCAGCACCTGCTCGGCGTCGTGTCGCTGCCCGAGCTCGTCAGTGCACCGGGAGATAAGAAAGTCTGCGATGTGATGGACCCGGACGTTATCGCGGTCGGCGAGGAGACGGATCAGGAGGCCGTCAGCAACGTCTTTGCCGAACATGACCTGGTCGTGATCCCCGTCGTGGACCAGGCGGGCCGGATGAAGGGCATCGTCACCGTGGACGACATCGTCGACGTCGTGCGGGAAGAGGCCACCGAAGACATGCAGAAGATCGGTGGTACGGAAGCCCTGGATGCCCCGTATCTGCAAGTCGACCTGCTGGAGATGTTGAAGAAGCGCGCCGGCTGGCTGGCCGCGCTGGTTTTGCTCGGGTTCCTGAGCGTACTGGCCATGCGCACCTACAAGGAGATCATCGACCAGGTCGTGATCCTCGCACTCTTTGTCCCGCTCATCATCAGTAGCGGCGGGAATTCGGGTTCGCAGGCGGCCACGCTGGTGGTGCGGGCAATGGCGCTCGACGAAGTTCGCCTGCGCGACTGGTGGCGGGTGGTCCGCCGTGAGTTGGCCGTCGGACTGACGCTCGGCACGATCCTCGGAATCATCGGCCTGATCGCGACGCTGCTGTGGCTGACGTACTTTGATGAAGACGCCCAAGCCTACCACTTCCCTGTGGCGCTCACGATCGCGTGCAGCATTCTGGGGGTAGCGTTATGGGGCACGCTGGCGGGCTCGATGCTGCCGTTCCTGCTGCGCTCGTTCGGCTTCGACCCGGCGAGCGCGTCGGCACCACTGGTCGCAACGCTCGTGGACGCCAGCGGGCTGGTCATCTATCTGGGCATCGCCAGCGTGCTGCTGCGCGGCATGCTGTCTTGATCCCCATCAGCGGCTCGAAGGCCAGAGAACGCGTACCTGTCGGCTGGCCTTCGTGTCGGCCGTCAAATCCGAAGCCCGGCGAGCCTGGAGAGGAGCGCTCCTGAGCCGAGGCGCGAGTCTCGCGACAGGGGAGCTGAATAGCGGCCGCGGCATTCACCGCGGCGTCTCGTCTCCGGTCTTCTTTGCCAACTGGCGGGGCCAGGGGACGTTGGCGGCCAGCTTGACACGCAGGTGGAGCAGCGCGGTCTCGAGCTGCGGGTCGGCCTCGGGCGCCTCGAACGGATCGCTGCGCAGCAGCTTGATGTCCTCTTCCGAGAGCAGGTCCTCCTCTTCGTCGTCGTCTTCCTCGTCCGCCTTCAGCGCCGCCAACTCCTGCTCGCGCGTCGCTTCATCCACCGTCTCTTCCGGCTCCTCCTCGTTATGAATGATGAAGGCCTCCCGTTGCCGCTCCAAGACCTTGATGAACTCCTTTGGCATCAACTCGACCGTCGAGTCCGGATCGATACCCCACTTCTCCGCGTCGGGCAGCTTGTGAGGCGACTCGCCGTTCGGCAGGTACCAAAGCGCGGTGGTCAGCTTGAGGCGGGCCTTGGAATGCGAGCTGCCAAAGAACGAGCGCCGTGGCAGACTGTAGACGCGCTGCACGCTGCCCTTGCCGAACGTGCGCTCGCCGAGCACCAGGGCCCGGCCGTGATCCCGCAAGGCGCCGGCCAAGATCTCGGACGCGCTGGCGCTGTGCTCGTTGACGAGCACGACGAGTGGCAGATCGGTGAAATCGGCTTTTCCGTTGACGGCGTGGGTTTCGGGCTTCTCGTGGTCCCCTTCGGTCTGGACCACCATGCCGTCGCGCAAGAACGTGCTAACGGTATTGACTGCTACATCGAGCAACCCCCCGGGGTTGTGCCGCAGGTCCAGGATCAGCCCCCGCATGCCTTGGGCCTGCGCCTCGGTCAGCGCGTTGTGTAGCTCGTTCGTGGAATCCGGGTTGAAGTTGGTGAGGCGGACGTAGGCGATGCCCGCCCGCTTGTCGAGCATGAAGTCCCAGGCGTCGCCCCCGGGACTTTCGCGCCGCTCGAGCCCGCGGACGGTGGTCAGCTTGATCGGCCGGCGTTTCAGCGGGAAGTCGATGCGTTCGCCCTTGTTAGGCCGATACATGGTCAGGATGACCTCGGTGCCTTCGTCACCCATGATTTCGTGCACCGCCTTCTCCGTCGTCCAGTTCTTGGTTGTCTCGCCGTCCACCGCAACGATCAAGTCGCCCGGCTGGATGCCCGCCTCGAGTGCGGGGGAGTTTTCGAGCGGCGTAACGACCTTCAGCCGACCGGTCACCTCGTCGATGCCGAGTTGGATTCCCACGCCGACGAAGTTCCCGACCATCATCTTGTCGAATTCAGTCGAGTCGACGGGCCAGACGATCGACGTGAAGTCGTCGAGTTTGTCGAGGGCCCCCTCCATGAATTCGACGACCAGGAGCCCTTCCGGCAGCGAGATACTCCTGGCGTTGGTGTCTTTCATTGCGCGGTAAAGGCCGATCAGGGCCTCGTAGGTATATGCGCTGCGCTCCCGCAGCTTCTGCCGTTGCTCTTCCAGCTTGCCCAGAAAGTACTCGCGCATGACCGGGTTAGCGACGCCGTCGAAATCACTGGCGGCGCCGGCGCCCTTGTACAACTTGGTGGTGGTGCAGAGCGCCACGAGATTGTCGAGCGCCCCCTCGGCCATCTTCTTGAAATCGGGTTTTTCGTAGTAATTGTCATTGACGCGCTTCAGCGAGCGGACCAACAGGTCGTCATCGACGTCCTTGGTCCTGCGTTTCAGCTCCTCTTCGTCCTCGTAGATCAGCTCCAGGCGCGCGTGCCGTTCCGCCCGCTCGCGCAACGACTTGACTTCCTCATCGGTCTCGTTGACGCGGTGCAAGAGCATGTAAAAGGCGTATGCCTTGGTCCAGCGCTCACTGTTCGCATATTCTTCGGCTGCCGCCAGGGCTTTCGAGCGCAACTCCCGGATCCACGGTGAGGCGGCGTACTCCTGCTCGTCGGCGGCATAGGCGGCTGCCTCTTTGGCGAAGCTGAGCGCCAGGTAGACTTTTTTCCGCGCCAGATCGTTTTCGCTTTGCGCCGCCAGCTCTTTCGCCCGCGCCAGTTGCTCCTTGCCATGCTCGACGTTCCATTCGAACGTTTTCTGGCGTAGCTCCTCGCGTGAGCTGACGACGTTCTCGTACGAATCCAGCCAGTGGTCGACTTGCACGACCTGTTCGGCGGACTCGCCCGCTTCCAGCAGCCGTCCGACCGTTGCCCGCCCGGCCTCGTAGTCACCCCGTAGGATGGCCGAGTAGGCCGTTTTCAGGGACTCGTCGGCCGCAGCAGCGGCGACGGTCGCCAGCACGGCACACGCAAGAAACCAGCTTCGAAGGCCAGGAAGCTTCATACCCGTCCCTCATACCGTCGGTTAGTAAGCGCTGCCTCGTCGGTCAGACGGCGGAAAAGCGCTAAGTTTAGCCCCTTCCCAAAGTTTACGAAATTATATGACCCGTTTGACAGTCTGCACAGCTCACAAAACTTCGCCGGCCGGGGCGACCCGGTGGCTCGCGGTCTGCAAGCGCAGGTCTCGGCTACCTTTATCTTGTACGCTCGGCCGCCCCAAACGGTTGCCAGTCCGGAAAAAACGCGCATGATGCATCACATGAAGGCCGTCGTGCAGCCGTTGGTCTCGGCGGTGCCGGTTCACGGGGCGTTGCTGACTCCGGTCCTCGGCATCGATCCCGGCCTGCGACGCACCGGTTACGCCGTGCTCACCGCTCCGGTGGGCCTTGACGCGTGCCGGGTCGTCGAAGCTGGTGTCGTCCAACTGAATCCGCGGCAGCCGATCGAGCGGCGGCTGGTCGCGCTGGAACGCAGCCTCGACGAGCTGATCAGCGTCCACCGCCCCGCCGTCCTGGCCTGCGAACAGCTCTACGCTCACTATCGGCATCCGCGCACTGCCATCGTGATGGCCCACGCGCGGGGCGTGATCCTGGCCCTCGCCGCCCGCCGCGGGCTCACTGTGGTCAACGTCAGCGCCACACACGTGAAAAAGCACCTCACCGGCAGCGGTCGTGCCAGCAAGGCCCAGATCCAGCGGGCTATCGCGGCCACGCTGAACCTGCCCAAAGTCCCCGAGCCGAACGATGTGGCCGACGCGCTGGCCGTTGCTCTTTGCAGCCTGCGCATGCACGCCGCCGAGCGGCGGCTAACCCCCGCGGCGAAAGGAGAGCGACGGTGATCTGTCGGCTGACCGGGCGCGTCGTGAGCGTCGCCGAGCAGGCGACCGTCGTCGAGGTCGGCGGGCTGTGCTACGAGGTGCTGGTGCCCGCCTCTTCGTTGCCCGACCTGCAACGGCTCGTGGGCGAGGAGGTGACGCTGTTTACCATTCAGTATCTGGAAGGCAACCCCGCTGTGGCCAACTTCGTTCCGCGCATGATCGGCTTCCTGAGCGAGTCGGATCGCGAGTTCTTCAACGAGTTCGTCAAGGTCAAGGGGGTCAGCCTGCGCAAGGCGCTGCGGGCGATGGCCGTGCCGGCGTACCAGCTCGCCGCCACCATCGAGAGTGGCGACCAGCGGGCGCTCGTCAGCCTGCCGGAGATCGGCAAAAGGACCGCCGCCCAAATCGTGACTGACCTGCGCGGCAGGCTGGCGTGCTTCCTCGTGCCGACCGCCGCCCCGATGCCAGCACGCGAGCTGACGGACGCCCAGAAAATCGCGCTGGAGATTCTCGTACAATGGGGCGACAAACGGCCCGACGCCCAGCGTTGGATCACAGCCGCGGTCGAAGCCGACCCGAGCCTGACGGCGCCGGAGGACATCGTACGCGCAGCGTACCGCGTGAAACACGGCGCGACCTGATCGCATAGCGGCGGGCTCCGTCCCGGCCGAATCAGAGCCGCGACGCGTGAGCGAGCGGAGGCGCTCGCCGCCGACGGGCATCAACGGGGTCGAAGCACGCCAACAGTGGCCACGACGAGCATCCCGAGCAGACTCGCCGGCTCGGGAATCCACGTGATGCGCAGGTTGTCGATCCAGAGCACTTCCGGACCCGTGCCGGTCGCCTCGTCGTGCGCCAGGTGCATCGCCAGCGTCTCAACGGGGTTGAACGGGTCGAACGCGACCGGCCCCAGCGTCCACCCGTCGTACTCCGCCGTGGCCAGCAGGTCATCGAAATCCCAAACCAGCGCCAGGCTGGCAAAGCGCTCGTGCGCCGTCCGCCGGCGCGGGCCATCGAAGCCGAAGGGATAGGTGTACGATATCCCCGTGCCTGTGTCCCACTGGATGCCGTAGGGCACGGGGCCGACCCAATCATCCAGGTACAGCATCCACCACAGGTTCGATGTCCAGTCGTCCGACTCGCGGAAGATGTCGAACTCGATGCGTAACTGACCGGACGACGTGTCCACCAGCGGCCACCAACTCATCTGCATGTATGACATGGCCCCGTAGGCGTCCGGCACCTCGAGCTGCACGGCGCGGTTGCCGTCGGGCAGATCAACCACCACCGGCTCGACCCCGGGAGGGCCGGGGGGATTCGCGTAGTTGTAGCCGTACGCGTACCAGCCCGGATTCCCGTTGATCGGGCCGAGTGGAAAGCCTTCGAAACCTTCGGCGTCGTAGACCACCCGGACGTCGGCCGCGGAGGGCATTGCCGCCAGGGCAAGAACAGCCCCGGCGAGAGCTGAGAATGCTCGCATCGTCTTCCTCCTCCTGGAGTCTCCGACGCATGTATCCTACCCCAGCGGGACGGAACCCGGCAAGACGGAATTGACACACAGCGCGCCGATCGGAGGCTTGCCGGCCCGTCGTGAGCCGTCAGAAGAGCCAGTACCGCGGGGCAACGGCCGACGGGAGCGTCGCCACGATGTGCCGGACGCAGCCGACCCGGAACTGCCGGCGGGGGTAACCTGGTTCTGCTGAGCCGCCCTTTTACGCGCTCCGCGCCTGCCGCTACTCTTAACTTACTATGGCCATCGAACGCGTCTTCACGCAACCCGGACCGGACGAGGAGCGGTACCTCACCTCGCTTCGCCCGCAGACGCTCGCCGACTGCGTCGGCCAGGAGCAGGTGCGTCAGCAACTGCAAATCGCGCTCGAAGCCGCCAAAGCCCGCCGTGAACCGCTTGAACACATCCTGCTCGACGGTCCACCCGGCCTCGGCAAAACCACCTTCGCCCACGTCATCGCCAACGAGATGAACGCCACCATCCGCGTCAGCAGCGGCCCGGCGATCGCCCGCCAGGGCGACCTGATGATGATGCTCACGCAGATGGCAACCGGCGAGATCATCTTCATCGACGAGGTCCACCGGCTCAATCGCGTCGTCGAGGAATTCCTCTATCCGGCGATGGAAGACTTCCGCGTCGACTACACGACCGAAACCGGCATCGGCGGGCGGACCGTCAACTTCGCGCTCAAGCGCTTCACGCTGATCGGCGCGACGACGCGGGCGGGCATGCTGACCGCGGCGCTGCGCGGGCGCTTCGGCCACGTCTTTCACATGGAGTACTACTCGACCGAGGAGCTGACGCGGATCGTCTCGCGTAACGCCGAACTGCTGGAGGTCAGATCGGACCGAGCGGCGCTCGAGCTTCTGGCGTCGCGCGCCCGCGGCACGCCACGGATCGTCAATCGCCTGCTGCGCCGCGTGCGTGATTACGCCCAGGTTCGCGGCGACGGTACGCTGACGCCGGCGATCGTCGACGCAACGATGGAGATCCTCCAGGTGGACGAGCTGGGGCTTGATTCGCTCGACCGCGCGTATCTGGGCGCATTAATCAAGCACTACGATGGCGGCCCGGCGGGCATCGAGGCGATCGCCGCCACCATGGGCCACGAGCGCGACACGCTGGAGGACGTCGTCGAGCCGTATTTGCTGCAACTCGGCTTCGTGGTCCGCACCCCGCGCGGCCGGCTCGTCCGGCCGGCGGCGTATGAGCATTTGGGGATTGCTCCACCGATGCGAACGCAGGATAGTGTCGACCAAGGCTCGTTGTTCGAATGACGGGGCGTGTGCCACTGCTGTGCCAGCAGATTAGCCAGTAGGTCGGGTCATCGACGCGACGCTTCCCCGGTCGGGTCGATGACCCGACCTACACGACTCGTCCAGCGGAATTACGCGATCCAACGCCGCGGAGAACGCCTTCGCCACACGCTCCCGAGCGGCAGGACGCGTCGTCAAGGCTGACATGACCGGCTCCCTGCCTGAAGCCGCCAAAACGAAACCCGACATCCCGGCCCAGAGCCTGCCCGACCCCGCCAAAAGTGTCAGGCGGCCCCCGCAGCGTGCCGATACGACACCGGCTGGTAGACTTTTCCCCTGTCTACAATATGAATATATTTGGGGTGTTTCGAACAGCCTTCGGAACCCGCGCCGAAACCCGCGGTCTCGCGGTGACTTCCACCGCGTGCGGAGCGAAACTGCATGAACGATTCTTCATCGAAGGCACGAGCCCGGGGTAACCCGCTGGCGGCCGTCAAGAGCACCATCGCCGTCGGGGCCGGCAAAGGAGGCGTGGGGAAAAGCACCGTAGCCGCGCTGTTCGCGGTCGGCCTGCAACGCAAAGGCTACAAGGCGGGGTTGCTCGACGCCGACGTCTACGGACCCTCGATACCGAAGATCACCGGGACGGAAGGCGCCGAACCCTACGCGGACGCGGATGGGTTCATCATCCCGCCGCAAAAGGACGGCATCCGCATCATGAGCATGGGCTACCTGGTTCCGCCCGACCAGGCGGTCATCTGGCGCGGCCCGATGGCCCAGAAATACGTCAAGGAGTTCCTCGATCGCGGCCTGTGGGGCGACTTGGATTGCCTGCTGGTGGATTTGCCGCCCGGCACCGGCGACATCCCCCTCACGCTTGCCCAGAGTATACCGCTCACAGGCGCCGTCATCGTGTGTACGCCGCAGGATCTTGCCCTGGTTGACGCGCTCAAGGCCCTGCGGATGTACGAGAAGCTTGGTGTCCAATCGCTGGGGATGGTGGAGAACATGAGCTACCACGTCTGCTCGCAGTGCGGGCACCGTGAGGAGATCTTCGGCCATGGCGGCGCGGCAGCGGCCGCGAAGCGGCTCGGCGTGCCGTTCCTGGGCGCCATCCCCCTCAACATTGCGATCCGCAGGAACGGTGATGCGGGCGCCCTCTTCGAGAACTTTACGCAGACCGAACCGTATGTAGTTGCGGCACTTGAGCAAACGGTGGACCGGTTGCTCGAGCAGCTCGAAGAAAGAAAAACGCGCAGCACGCCGCTGCCACAACTGAACATCGAGGGGTAGCCGGCGGTCGGGTGACCATCGCCGCCAGACCTGCGAGTCCCGCGACGGCCCGAAACCGTATTGTTGGGAATCGTCGGACCGGGCGTCGCACGCATTCGGTCGTCGCCAACGTCGGTAGCTGTTGCGTGTCCGAAACGAAAACGGCACAATAGTGACCCCGAAAGAGCGCGAGGCGGCAGAACCCCCCGAACCATGAGGCGCGTGAACCAGGTGGTGATGGAATCTTCTAGCCGTCCGGGCGAGTCGCGACGTGCGGCGGGCTCCGAGCGGCGTCCCGGGTGGTCTGCCCGTGCTAAATTCGGGCTGGTACGCTGGTTCCTGCGGTTCTGGGCCCGCGCATTCAGTCTCAAAGGCCTCTACATCCTGGGCCGCTACTTCGGCACGATCGAGTGCCTGATCAACTTCAAGCGTCGGGCGCGCTACCGGCGGGCCTTGTCGCAACTCTTCCCCGGGGGCATCGGCAGAGCTCGAGAAAACGTAATCATTCTGCGTTACTTTCGCCGCACGCGCTGCGACAAACTGCTTTACCTGATTTTCGACTGGCTGCCCAAGGAAAAGATCCTCCGTCGCATCAAGTTCCACGGCCGGGAGCACCTCGACGAGGCCCTGCGGCGCGGGAACGGAATCTACGTCATGCTGAGCCATCACGGCTCACATCACGTGGCGGGGTTGCTGATGGCCCTGCTGGGCTACAAATGCGCCGGGATCCGCGACCGCAACGAAGGCGTCATGCGCACGTACGTGCAGCAGAAGTACGCGGAAACGTTTCCCGAATTCGCCGCCATCCGTCTGCTGTACGCGGACAGTTTTCCACGGGATATTTACCGCTGTTTCCGCGACAATTGCGTGGTGGGCAGCGCCCTGGACGTCAGCCGCGTCCGCGGAGCGGCGCTCAAGACCTGTCCGGTGAAGATTTTCGGCGAGCAGCGTGAATTCCTGACCGGCACGCTACAGATCGCCCTGCGCTGCCGCGCGACCGTCGCCCAGGCGTTCGTGGTTTCGCGTCCGAACTTTTATTTCCGGCTGATCGTGCAGCCGCCGCTTTTTGTGCCGGACGGAGAGCGGGTGGCCGATCTGCCGGACCGCGTGGCCAAGCTGATGCAGCGCTACGCGGAGGGGATCGAAGCCCACGTGCGGGAACATCCGGACCATCTGAGCCGCGTCTAGGCCCGATCGTTGAGAGATCGGTATGCGGATGACCCGGTTGGCGCGTGCGGGCAAACTGAGCTGGTCGGCAGACTGGATACAAGGCCGGCAAGATGGTAGTATCCCCCGCTTGTTGGGTTTTCCTGCAAGATCACGCGGTTCTTTGCGAAGCGACGACCCGCCGCCGCAAGGATATGGACGGCTGTCTGTCGCCGACAACCAGGGCCTGAACTGTGAAGTTTGTTCTGGTCGATCGCATCAGTGAGCTTGAGACAGGCCGGCGCATCGTCGCCCACAAAGCCCTGTCTTTGGCCGAGGAGTACTTGGGGGACCACTTCCCCACCTTCCCGGTCCTGCCGGGCGTATTGATGCTCGAGGCGATGGTTCAGGCCTCGGCGTGGCTGGTGCGCGAGGCGCTCGACTTCGCCCCGAGC
>JBHHZX010000031.1:0-17759 GCA_046758265.1 Phycisphaerae bacterium | reverse complement strand
ACGGTCAACTCCCTGCCCACCGACGGCCGAACGATCTACGCCCGGCTCTATTCCAAGATCGACGGCGTCTGGCAGTACAACAGCTATACGTACACGGCCGACGACAGCGGCGGCGGGTCGTTCGTCGAGATGTTGGACGCGGGCGTAATGCCAGCGGGGTGTGGCGTAGGATTCGTGTCGATCGCTCCGCTGACGCTCGCCGGCCTGGCCGGAGCAAGAGTATCCCGGAGCCACACTTCCCGACGCCGTAGCCGAAACACCTCGGCTGCTGCGAGGTAAGAGAGGACCTCATGAGCAATCGGCATCGCCGATACGCTCATCACGTCAACCGCGGCGCAGCATCCATCGCGAGGGAAAGTGGCGGTCCGCTCGGAGAAGAATACGAGGGAACCGACCCGATCGCAGCCGGTTCCCTGGTACAGGAGGAGGAGTTACGGTTTACAAATTCCTAGGCGGCTGTCCGGCCGGATTTCCACTCCAAAAGCGCTTTTTTTCGGGCCGGCCCGTAATCGACGGTTCCGCGGCGCAGATCTGGGCGCATTTGGCGGGGCCCAGCGAAGCGTGGCATCAAAAAAAGGGAACCCACTGTCTCAGCGAGCTCCCTTTTACAGGAGGAGGAGTTGGCTTTCGTGGAAAGCCATAGATTTATAGGCCCCGTCGCGAGCCGATTTCTACACGCAACGACAATTTTTCGAGAATTGTCGCAAGCCACGTCAAACAAAGAACTTACGAACACTGGGGGAAGCGATTACGGGCGGAGGCCGGGCTCCTCCCGATTATGCTCCACTTTTCTTGACGGCCCGCTGGCTTGTGCTAACGTGCCGCCCAGGAAACAAGGCTGTGGCTAAGCGCCCGTAGCTCAATTGGATAGAGTAGCAGACTTCGAATCTGATGGTTGGAGGTTCGAGTCCTCCCGGGCGCGTTGCACTCCATCCTCTTGCTTCACGGGTTCTTCGCCTCGCCGTGAGTTGCCCGCGCCGATGCGGCCCAGTCTTCGTAGACACTTGGGGCAACGGAGGGGCGATGGGCTGCATCGTCCGGCGGAACAATACGGGCGGCAAAGCAGCCGGTCTCGTCCATTGCTTCAGGTTCGGGAAAACGTGGCCTGGAGGGATGAGCTCCCCCACAGAGATTTCTGCCGGCAGGCCAGCGGTACAATGGCCGCCGCCAACCAAACGACCGCCGCTCCGGGGCGAAACGGTCAGCTTCGGAAGCGGCCGAAATACTGTTGCGATCCGTTCTCACTGGGTGTTCCGACACGGCCGTGATGCTCGGCGTCCCAGGCACGAACGTTTCTGCCATCGAGCTACTGCAGTCATGCGGGTTCGAACGGACGCCGTCGGGCTTTCGGATGGTCTACGGCGATCGGGTCGCGGCCGGGCATCCCGAGTGCATCTTTGGTATTGTCAACGGAGCAATGGGATGATTGGGAGTCTTCGCACAATGAATCCTATGGCGAGAATGATTGCCAGCGTGTGGATCGTGGCGATCGCCGGTATTCGTCCGTCCCAAACGGTTGCCGAGGAGGTTCAAGTCGTGCTTGCCGAAACGAAGCAGCAGCGTGATGCCCGGATGAGCTGGTGGCGCGAGGCCCGCTTCGGCATGTTCATCCACTGGGGCCTCTATGCCATTCCCGCCGGCGAGTGGAAGGGAAGCACGCGCCACGGCGAGTGGATCATGCACACGGCCCGGATTCCAGTCGAGGAGTACGAACGCGTCCGGGATCAGTTCGATCCGGTCAAGTTTGACGCCGACAAATGGGTGCGCATCGCCAAAGACGCGGGCATGAAGTACATCGTGATCACCTCGAAGCACCACGACGGCTTCTGCCTGTTCGACTCGCAGTACACCGACTACGACATCATGTCCACGCCGTTCCAGCGTGACATCATGAAGGAGCTGGCCGACGCCTGCCGGCGCCAGGGGCTGCGGATCTGTTGGTATCACTCGATCATGGACTGGCATCACCCGGACTACCTGCCGCGGCGTGGCTGGGAGCGGCGCTCGGTGGAAGGCGCGGATTACGAGCGCTTCGTCGTCTACCTGAAGAACCAGGTGCGCGAGCTGCTCACGAACTACGGCCCGATCGGCGTGATGTGGTTCGACGGCGAGTGGGAAGGCACCTGGACGCACGAGCACGGCCTGGACCTTTACGCTTTCGTGCGCGGCCTTCGACCCGACGTCATCGTGAACAACCGTGTCGACAAGGGCCGCTCGGGGATGGCGGGCATGACGAAAGATCCGCGGTTCGCCGGCGACTTCGGCACGCCGGAGCAGGAGATTCCCGCCACCGGCTTGCCTGGTGTGGACTGGGAGACCTGTATGACGATGAACCGGCACTGGGGTTACAACAAGCACGACCACAACTGGAAATCGAGCGAAGACCTGATCCGCAAGCTGGCTGACATCGCGTCGAAGGGCGGTAATTTCCTGCTTAACGTCGGCCCGACCGCCGAAGGCACGTTTCCGCAGCCCTGCATCGACCGCCTCCGCGACATCGGCAAATGGATGAGGGTCAACGGCGAGTCGATCTACGGCAGCAGCGCCAGCCCGTTCAAGGCGCTGTCGTGGGGCCGCTGCACGCAGAAGGCGTTGCCCGACGGAAACACGCGGCTGTACCTGCACGTGTTCGATTGGCCCGCAGATAACACACTTGTTGTCCCTGGTATTTTCAACGCGCCGAAGCAGGCGTACACGCTAGCGGGCACGGGCCGCCGACCGCTCGTCGTGGTGCGGGATGAAGACGCGCTGGTCGTTCAATTGCCGTCGCGGGCGCCCGATCCGATCGATAGCGTGGTCGTGCTGGACATTGCCGGGCGGCCCGACGTGAACGACCCGCCTGTGATCGTGGCAGAGACCGCAATCTTTGTCGATGTGCTCGATGTGTCCGTGAAGTCAGACCGGGACAATGTGAAGATTCGGTACACGACGGACGGCAGCGAGCCGAGCGTCGACTCGCCGCTGGTACGCGGGCCGGTTCGCCTGACGCAGAGTGCTGCCGTGAGCGCCCGCGTGTTCCGCGACGGCAAGCCGGTGAGCGGCATTGCGCAGGCCACGTTCACAAAGGTCGAACCGCAACCGGCAGTCAAGGTCGAACGACTGACGAACGGACTGAGCTATGAGTACTACGAGAGCGATTGGAACCGCTTGCCCGACTTTGACCGGCTTACGCCGGTCAAGACCGGCACCGTGCCGAACTTCCAATTCTCGCCGCGGAGGCGGGCTGAGTACTTCGCGTTTCGCTATCGGGGCTTCATCAAGGTCCCGCGTGACGGCGTGTACACCTTCTACACGCTCTCGGATGATGGCAGCCGGCTTTACATCGGCGAGCAGCTCGTCGTGGACAATGACGGTTTGCACGGCGTGGTGGAGAAGTCGGGTGCCGTCGCGCTGGCTAGCGGCGCGCACCCAATCACCGTGACATTCTTCGAAAAGAGCGGCGGCGACATGCTCGAGGTCTGGTATGCCGGCCCCGCCATCGACAAGCAGCGCATCCCGGGCGAAGTGCTGCTGTGCCCGACCGTGACACGCCCCGGCAGCGCAGCCGGCGCCGAGCCGGACACACAACCGGTCAAGCCGACGCCGCCGCAGCTGGCCTGGCATGACTGCGAGCTTGGAATGTTCATCCACTTCGCGCCGAACACGTGGACGGATCGCGAATACGACGACCTCTCCCTCGCGCTGGAGAAGTTCGACCCGACCAAGCTCGACACTGATCAATGGGTGGCCGCGGCGGAGGCGATGGGGGCGAAGTACATCGTCTTCGTCGCCAAGCACGCCGGCGGATTCTGCCTGTGGCAGACGGACACAACCGACTACAGCATCAGGAGCACGCCGTGGCGCAACGGAGACGGCGACATCCTGGCCGACCTGGCCGAATCCTGCCGGAAGCGCGGCCTGAAGCTCGGCGTGTACGTCTCGCCGGCGGATCGTAAGCACGGTGCCGGCGTCGGCGGGCGCTGTAAGACGCCCGAAGCGCAGCAAGCTTATAACAAGCTCTATCGCCAGCAGCTTGGCGAGGTGCTCAGTCGTTACGGCGAGATGTTCGAAGTGTGGTTCGACGGCAGCATCGTCGTCCCCGTCGGCGATATCCTCAAGAGGTACGCGCCCAACGCGATGGTTTTCCAGGGCCCGCAGGCGACGATCCGCTGGGTCGGCAACGAGGACGGCTTCGCGCCGTACCCGGCGTGGAACGCGGTCTCGGAGACGGACGCGCGGTCGGGCGTCGCCACCGCAAAGCACGGCAACCCGAACGGCACGGTGTGGCGGCCGAACGAGTGCGACGCCCGCATCCGCAATACATGGTTCTGGCGAACGGACAACGCCCACACGCTCAAGAGCGTCGATCAGTTGATGGACATGTATTACCGCTCCGTCGGCCACGGCGCCGTACTGCTGCTGAACCAAACGCCCGACACGACCGGCCTGATTCCGCAAGCGGATTTCATACGCGGCGCCGAGTTCGGCGCGGAAATCGAGCGCCGCTTCGGCCACAGCCTGGCTGAAACAGCCGGCAGCGGGGAGGTGATCGAGCTGTCGTTCGGTCGGCCGGCCGCCATCGATCACGTGATCACGATGGAAGACATAGGCCAGGGCGAACGCGTCCGGAAGTACATCATCGAAGGTCTGGATGGGCAAACCTGGAAGCCAATTTGCCAGGGAACAGCGATCGGCCATAAGAAGATCGACCGGTTCTCGCCGCTGACGGTCTCGAAGATCCGCCTGCGCGTGCTCGATTCGGTCGGCGAGCCGCTGATTCGAAAGTTGGCGGTATACTCGGTTGGTGAAGTGCTGCCGCGATCGTGAAGCCTGGCTCCAGCGCCAAGCCGCAGGCTTCAGTCGCCCTGCCGGTCGTGCTGCTCCCGTATGCGCTTGAACATCGCCCGGACGTCGAAGAGCCCGCCGACGGAGACGGCAATCGCGAGGCCCAGGAATATCACCAGACCGAAGAGCAGAAACCACATCCAGAACTGCGGCCAGAACGCCATGGCGAATCACTCCTCAGCTAGGCGCGTCGTACGATCGGGAAACACTAGCGAGCAGACCACCATAAGCACGATGCAGAGCGTGACGCTGGAGAGGCCCACCACTTCGCTGTCGAGCTCGAACTCGAGCTTCTTCCCGAGCTGGTCCAGCCCCAACAGCTTCTGGACCGGGGCGAGCCCGAGCAACGCCAGGAAGCCGGCTACCAGCGCGGCATAGGCCCCAACCCGGCTGGCGCGTTTCCAGTAGATCCCGAACAGGAGCAGAGCGAAGGCCCCCGTGAAATACACCGCCCCGGTGACCAACATGTAATCCCAGAGATCCTGCCCAAGCGGATACCACAGGCTCCAAATAAGCAGGAACAAGCCGACAACCGCGATGAATACGCGGGTAAGCAAGATGCGGGCACGCGTGGAAAGCCGCTCGCCAGAGCAGGGTGCGACGACGTCCTGCGTCAGCACCGAGCTCCAGCAGAGCAGGTAGCTGTCGTGCGTCGACATGAACGCCGCCAGCATGCCGGCCCCGATCAGTCCGATCATGCCCACCGGCAGAATCTGGCTCAGAAACACGGGCATGGCGGCGAGCGTGACTTCCGACGGCGCCTCGGTGTCCACCGGTAGAAACATCTCCCGCAGGGCCGGATGTTGCGACACATAGACCAGTGCGCAAATGCCGAGGAAGTTCGGAATGAGGAACCGGATCATGAAACCGATCGACGACCACACATAGAGCCGTTTGACGACGCGCGTACTCTCGGCCGCGCACGCCCGCATGACGGCGGTCTGCCAGACAGCGCAGGAGATCAGCCCGCCGAAAACCATCCAGAGCACATAATCGGTCCCGAAGCCCTCGGCGTGAAACGGATCGAACCCCGGCTCGCCCTTGAGCGATTGCACCGTCGTGACAATTGCGTCCCAGCCCAGCTCTTTGACGGCGAATGCGCACGCGGCCAACAGGCCGAACGACAGCACGACGAACTGAATGTAGTCGGTAATGACAACCGAGATCATGCCACCGAGGATAGTGTAGAGCAAAACGAGGCCGAGCAGGACGGACATGACGATCTTGAGCTCGACATCCGACGTCATGCCGGTCAGTCCTGTTACGAACACCGTGCCGGCCTTCAGGAACAGCCCCATGTTGAGAATGCCAGCCAGCGCCAGGATCGCACCGCCCAGCACCCGCACGCCGCGGCCGAAGCGCTTTTCGTAAAACTCGGGGATCGTCATGACGCCCATTCTGCGCAGCGGCACGACGATAAAGCCGGTCAGGCCAACGATGAGCGTCACGATGCCGGCGACCAGGCCGATGTGAAACGCCGCGAACCCGCCGGTGAAGCCCTTCTGGGCGGAGTACATCACCGTGACCAGCCCAAGCTCGCTGCCGACCATCGTGGCGATCGCCAGACAGGATCGCAGCGCCCGGCCGGCGACGACGTAGTCGGCCATGTTCGCCACGTATCGGTTGACGTAGAACCCGATCGCGACCGTGCCCACCAGATATGCGGCTACGATGATCCAGTCGAGTGCCGTGAAGTTCGACTGCAGACCGATGGAGTTCAGGTCCATAAGCGATTCCCTGGCTCACAGGGCGGATGATCCCCAGCCTGCTTCCGCGCCGCTTCAGGGAGAGCGTGCGGCAGTGGGAATCGCGTGTCAAGCCTTCATGCGGTAGTATTCGTCGGCAGCAGCGCTGGTCTAGCGGCGTCGCTCTCAGCCACGTAGAACGGCCGGACGCAGGCCGGAGACGGCCACCGGTTTCTTCGATCTGCTGCAACAAGCGGGCTGGTCGGCGAGGCCCACCCTACGAATTGCGAGGTCGCTCATGTTTTACCGGAGCATTCTAATGACGATTTGCGGCATCGGAACCTCCACGGCTCTCGGCGAGCCGGCCGACGCGCGACGTGTGCTCCCCGCAATCATCCCCCGGCCGGCCGACATGAAGGTCGCGCCCGGCGTCTTCCAAATCACCAAGTCAACGTCAATTCTCATCAAGAGCCCTAGCGCGGAAGCCCGCGCGATCGCTGACTATCTGGCAAAATGGCTGCGCGACCGGACCGGCTACCGGGTAACCGTCCGCACGCTCTCAGAAGGAGAGAGCGCACAAGGCCAGATCCTTCTGGTCACGGCCGCCGGACACGCCTCACTGGGGGACGAGTACTACGCGCTCAGGGTCACCCCCCTGGGGGTCGCGCTCTTCGCTGGGCAGCCGCCCGGGCTCTTTCGCGGCGTCCAAACCATCCGGCAGCTTCTGCCGCCAAAATCCGACGGGGCCAAACCAGACAGCGCCGCGGCCGCCCTCACATGGCAGATTCCGTGCGTGACCATCAATGACAAACCGCGCTATCGCTGGCGCGGCATGCTGCTCGACTGCGGCCGCCACTTCATGACGAAGGAGTTCATCAAGCGATACATCGATCTGCTCGCCTACCACAAAATGAATGTGCTGCACTGGCACCTGACCGAGGACCAGGGTTGGCGGATCGAGATCAGGAAATACCCCAAGCTCACCGAAATCGGCGCCTGGCGCGGCGAGGGCGACCAGCGCTATGGCGGCTTCTACAGCCAACAAGACATCAAGGAGATCGTCAAATACGCCCAAAGCCGGTACGTCACGGTCGTGCCCGAAATCGAAATGCCCGGCCATTCGCTGGGTGCCTTGGCTAGCTACCCCGAATTGTCCTGTACCGGAGGCCCATTTAAGGTCAGCACGCGCTGGGGCGTGCACGCCGACGTCTACTGCGCCGGCGACGAGAAGACCTTCGAGTTCCTGGAGGACGTGCTCTCCGAAGTCCTCGAGCTGTTCCCGTCGAAGTTCATTCACATCGGCGGGGATGAATGCCCGAAGGACCGCTGGAAAAACTGCCCCAAGTGCCAGGCCCGTATGGGGACCGAAGGCCTCAAGGACGAGCACGAGCTTCAGAGCTACTTCATCCGCCGCATCGAGAAGTTCCTGAACGCCAAGGGCCGGCGGCTGATCGGCTGGGATGAGATTCTCGAAGGCGGACTGGCACCAAACGCGACCGTACAGTCATGGCGCGGCATGCGCGGCGCGATCGCGGCGGCAACAAGCGGCCACGACGTGGTTGCTTCACCCACCAGCCATTGTTACCTGGACTATCCACAAACCCTCCAACCGTCGGCTCCGGGCTGGATGGGGCTCATCACGCTCGAGAAGATCTACTCGTTCGAACCGACGCCAGCGGAACTAACGCCCGCGCAGGCCAAACACATTCTCGGCGCGGAGGGCAACATCTGGACCGAACATGCGCCGCAGGACCGCGTCGACCACCAGGTGTTTCCGCGTCTCTGCGCCCTCGCCGAAGTGACCTGGTCGCCGGCGGAACTGCGTGACTGGGATGACTTCTCCGAGCGGATGAAGAAGCACTATCGGCGGCTCGATGCGCTGGGCGTGAATTACTACCTGCCGCCACCAGGGTGCAAGACGCTTGACAGGGTCTTCGCCGATTCAATCCAAGTCGCGCTCGAAAACCCGCTCGACCGCGGCGAAATCCGCTATACGCTCGGTGGCGGCACTCCCACGCGGAATTCGCCGAAGTACGTCAGACCGCTGCGGCTGGCAGACACGACCACCGTCAAGGCGCAGACGTTCCTGAAAAGTGGCAACAGCAGCGACGTCGTCGAATTCCGCTTTGCCAAGCAGCGACCGCTCGAAGCGGTGCAGGTTGCTGATGCCGTGCCCGGCTTGGCGTACGAGTACTACGAGGGAAGCTGGGGACACCTGCCCGACTACAGCCGGCTCACGCCAGCGGCGGTCGGCACGGCCACTACATTTGACCTGACCATGCGGAAACGGGAGGACAACTTCGCTGTAAGGTTTAGGGGCTATCTCGAAGTTCCCGCCGACGGCATATACACCTTCTATCTCACATCAGACGACGGCAGCAGGCTACTGATCGGTTCGGAGGTGGTGGTGGACAACGACGGCTTGCACGCCGCTAGTGAGCAGCGCGGCCAGATCATCTTGAAGGCCGGCAAACACCCCATCGGCGTCACCTTCTTCCAAGCGGGTGGTGAGCGGCGGTTGGAGGTCAGCTACGAAGGATCCGGCGTCCTCAAGCAGCCGATGCCCGCATCGGTCCTCTGGCGGACAAAGGCAAACCCGTGAAGCCTCGAATCACAAGCGTTCAACGAAACGATTCATCTGCGGCTCGTGGCGCGTGAGCGATTCGACCAGCTTGAATTGGGTTTGGCAGCGGTCAAGGTTTTGACTCGGCCGCCGCCTTTTATAGTACCTGTCGCCATTCAGGAAATCCGTCAGGAATCGGACAGCCTGCTCGAGCGTGATCAGCTTACCGGCGAAGACGAGGTGCTCCCGCTCGGCCGCCGTCAGGAATTTGCCGGCTGCTTCGAGATAGGCGCCGGCCAGCGCTTCGAACAGCGGGATTTGCACTTCGACGCGCGACAGATCCGTGTCGTCTTCTGCCGCCGTGCACGTCATCGAGCGCACCATGTCCCCGAAATCATAGAGAGATAGTCCGGGCATGACCGTATCGAGATCGACGACGCAGAGGGCTTCGCCGGTGCCAGCATCGAAGAGCACGTTGCCGATTTTCGCGTCGTTGTGGACGACGCGTTCCGGAATATCGCCACGTTGCTGCAAGTCAAGGAGCACGCCGGCCAGCGGACGGTGACGGTTGGCCAAGTCGATTTCGGCTCGTGCCAACGCAACCCGGTTGCACGGGTCGGCCTGCACCGCGCGGTCCAGTGCCTCGAAGCGTAGCGGCGTGTTGTGGAAGTCGGGGATCGTTTCGTGCAGCCGCGCCCCGGAAAGATCTGCCAACTGAAGCTGAAACGTGCCAAACATGCGACCGGCCTGCGCGGCCTGCTCCGGCGTCTCGACCGCCTCATGCACGCGCGTGTTTTCGATGAAGCGATATAAACGCCAGTAGGAACCGGCTTCATCGCGGTAACAAGGCTCGGCCTCGTGCGTCGGGGTCAGCGTCAACACGCGACGCCCGACATTCGAAGCGCCTTGCGACGTCAGCTTCCGCGCGATGTGCGTCGTGACGCGCTGGATGTTCTCCATCACGAGCGCCGGGTTTGGAAAGACGGCCTCGTTAATCCGTTGCAGCAGGAAGCGATCAGTCTTGTCGTTGCGTCTGTAAGTCAGCAGGAACGAGTCGTTGATGTGCCCGGCGCCGAAGGGCTCCACAGCGGCAAGTTTCCCGTCGACAGCAAAATGGGCCGCGATGGCTTGCGGTTCGGGCAGCATGCTCAATCCCAGAGCTTCTGCGGGTATCGGCCTCGGGCGACCAGCTCGCTGATCATTTGGACCACGCGCGGCTTGTCCTCCGGGTGCGTGACGCCACACCAGGTGTCCGGCGTCGGCAGCACTTTGACGCGGGCGCGGCCGGCGCGTATCAGGTCTTGGATCACCATCGGCAGATGCAACTCGGCTTTTTCAGATGCCGCGTTTTCCTTCAGGAAACTCTCGAACAGCTCGCGCAACTGCTCGAAGAAAACTGGTCGAAAGCCCCAGAGGTTCATGGATACCAGCTCGTCGCCGCTGATGATGCGCGTGTTGCCTGACTCTTCAGTGTAGCGGGCGTCGGGGCCGTGGCGTTCGATCCCGGTGATCTCCGTGATGCGCTCCAGCCAGCCGTCGGCCGTGCAGCGACAGCAGCCGCGGTTCACGGCGCCCACCTCGGCAAGCGTGTCGCGTAAGGTGAATCCGACCATCGCGTAGGTGGGTAGATCGGCGTCATCCCGCTGCTGGAGAAACTTGCCGAGGGCGGCAAAGGAGTTGGCGCCGTAGAAGTCGTCGGCGTTGACGGCCGCAAACGGTTCGTGGACCTGCTCCTCAGCCGCCAGGACGGCGTGGCCCGTGCCCCACGGCTTCTTACGGCCGGGCGGCACGGTGAACCCGGCTGGTACCGCACCCAGGCGTTGGAAGGCGCAGGCGACCGGAATGCGCTTCTCGTAGCGCCGGCCGATCGTCTCCTTGAACGCGGCTTCCATGTCGGGGCGGATAACGAACACAGCCTTTCCGAAGCCGGCGCGGATGGCGTCATACATCGAGTAGTCCATGATCGTCGCACCGCCGGGCCCGACGGCTTCGAGTTGCTTCAAGCCGCCGTACCGGCTGCCGATGCCGGCGGCCAGGATCACGAGAGTAGGTTCCATCGCGTCCTTTGCTTCTCTAGGTGCGGATAAGCTGTCGCGCTGCTTGCTCGGCTACCCGCAGACCGAATTCTAACAGTATCATGTGCCTTGCCACCACGTGAAACGAGGCACCGATCCGAGGCCTGTTGAAAGGAATTCCGCTATGAATCATGCGCATGTGTCACGCCGTCCGGTCAACGAACTCGACCGTCGGGATTTTGTGAAACTGGGAGCCTTGGCCGGAATCGGGGCCGCGCTCGGTGTCGCGGGTACGCCGGGCTGCACCGGGCCGGGGCGGCGGATCGGGCCAGCACCCGCCGCGCCGTTTGCCGCACCGCCGATGGACCGCGTGCGGATCGGGTTCGTCGGCGTCGGCGGGATGGGGACCAACCACGTCAACCAACTGCTCAAGATCGAAGGCGTTGAGATCAAAGCCGTCTGCGACATCCGCGAGGCCCACGCCCGGAGGGCCAGCGAAAGGATCCAGAAAGCCGGGCAGCCTGCCCCGACGCTCTACACGCGCGGCGAACGCGACTTCGAGCGGCTCTGCGCCAAGGAAGACCTTGATCTCGTTTTCACCGCAACACCCTGGCGCTGGCACGTCCCGGTCTGCGTTGCCGCGATGAACAACGGCAAGCACGCGGCGACCGAAGTCCCCGCCGCCGTAACGCTCGAGGAATGCTGGCAGCTCGTCGAAACCGCGGAGAAGACGAAGAGGCATTGTGTGATGATGGAAAACTGCTGCTACGACCGGGCCGAAATGATGTGCCTCAACATGGTCCGCAAGGGCTTGCTCGGCGAGGTGCTGCACGGCGAGGGCGGCTACTGCCACGACCTGCGCGGGATCAAATTCTCGAAGCAGGGGGAGGGACTCTGGCGCCGCGCCCACTCGACGAAGCGGAACGGCAACCTCTATCCGACGCACGGCCTCGGCCCCGTCGCCCAGTGCATGAACATCAACCGCGGCGACCGGTTCGATTACCTCGTGTCGATGAGCGGTCCGTCGCGCGGCCTGCAACTGTACCAGCAGGAGCAGCTCCCGCCCGACGACCCGCGCCGGGACGAGAGGTACGTCCTGGGCGACGTGAACGTGTCCCTGGTCAAGACCGCCAAGGGCCGGACGATCTACCTCGTGCACGACACCAACCTGCCGCGCCCCTACAGCCGCATTCACATTGTGCAGGGCACCGGCGGCATCTTCGAAAAGTGGCCCGAGCGCGTGCACATCGACGGCCGCAGCCCCGGCCACGGCTGGGAAACGCTCGACAAATACGCCGAGTTCGAACACCCGCTGTGGAAATCCGAAACCGTCAAGAGAGCCAGCGGTGGCCACGGCGGCATGGACTTCCTTGAAGACTACCGCCTGATCAAGTGCCTGCGAGAAGGCCTACCGACGGATATGGACGTCTACGACGCGGCGGCCTGGAGCGCCATTTGTGAAGCGACTGAACGCTCGGTGGCCAGCAGAAGTCGCCCGGTCGACATTCCCGACTTCACGCGCGGCCGGTGGAAGACCAGTCCCCCGCTCGGCATCGTGGAAGCCTGATCGGAAGAGCGAGCTGTCGCGTGGGGAATGGTGCGACCCGCGGCCGGCGGGCAGCGCCCGTCGCAGAACGATCGCACCGCTTCAGGCGACGATGATCTCGTCCAGCGTGCGTTTCGGCACGTGATGGACGCCAGCGGCGTCGCGCCAGTACTTGATGTCGCCCGTTGGTCCGACCGTTTCGAGGAGAACTTCCTCCTTCGGTTTGCCGAGCGCCAGGACGAGCAGAATCTCGAAGCGGTCGGATATCTGCAACGTGGCCCGTAGCTCCTCCCGTTTGATCGACCCGATGATGCAGCCGCCGAGACCCTTTTCCATCGCGCCCAGCATGATGCTCTGGGCGGCGACGCCGTGGTCGCAATGGAATCGCCGCGTAATCGCCGTGTCGCCCACGATAATGCTGTCTGCGGACGGTCGCTCGCCATCGGCAGGTCCGGGCCAGTCCTCCAGGTAGCCGGCCCACGCGAGGTGCGGAAAGATCAACGCGTTCTTCGCCGGTTCGCAGGAAAGAAGGTACTTCAGCGGCTGTAGATTCGCCGCCGATGCCGAGAGCCGCGCCAAGTCCACGAGCTCTTTCAGAGTCTCCACGTTGACGCCGACACTCTCATGAAATCGGCGATAACTGCGGTTCTTCAGAATCAGGTCTCTGAACATCGTGATGCCTCATGCCAGCCCGAATCATGAACGATCGGGCCTCGTGTATGCAAGTACGTGCTCACCGATCCCCCACGGGAAGCCTACTTAGGAGTCCGCTGAGAAAGGGGACCGGCACCTCCCAGACACCTTTATTTGCCGAGGGTTTCGACCGACGGCGCGGACCCAGTCCCCTTTTTCAACGGACAGGTGAGGCCCCGGAAACCGAGGCGCTGCTCCAATCGCGCCAGCGTCACGTAGAGCGTTGGCAGCACTACCAGCGTCAGCAGCGTCGCGAAGGCCAGGCCGAAGATGACTGCGATGGCCATGCTGCTCCACCACTGGCTTGATTCGCTTTTCGTGACCCAGGCCATTTCGCGGAAGTCGTAGCTCACGCCGACGGCCATCGGAATCAACCCCAGAATCGTGGTAACCGCGGTCAGCAGCACCGGCCGCAAGCGCGTGGCGCCGGCCTGAATAGCGGCCGCGATTACGTCCAGCCCCCGCCGCTGCAATAGACGCGTATAGTGCAGCAGCACGATCGCGTTATTCACCACGACGCCAGCCAGGCTGATCACACCAACGCCGGTCATGATGATGCCGAACGGCATGCGGCAGATCAGCAGTCCGGCCAGCACGCCGATGAACGAGAGGATGACGGTGGTCATGATGATGAACGGCATGATTAGGGTGTTGAACTGGGCCACCAGGATCAGCACGATCAGAAACAGGGCAATCACAAAGGCCTTGGACAAAAACGCCTGCGCCTTTTCCTGCTCCTCCTTTTCACCGGCGTAACGGATTTCGCAACCCGGCGGCATGTCAAGCTGTGCCAGGCACTTTTGAACGTCCGCCAGCACCTCGGTGGACAGCCGTCCCTCGGCGTCGGCGGTGAGCGTGATCACACGCTTCTGGTCGATGCGGCGAATCGTTCCGAAGCCGCCGGTATAGGTGAACTCGCCCAGCGAACTGAGAGGGATCGCCTCCCCCTGGGCGTTCGGCACGTGCAGGCGGAAGAGGTCGTCGATATTCTCGCGCTGCGCGACCGGCAGGCGTACGGTGATGTCATACTCATCGTTGAACTGTCGATAAGTGCCGACCTTCGAGCCGAAGACAGCCGTCTTGAGAAAGTTGCCGACGATGGCGGTGTTGACACCCAGCAGCATGGCGCGCCGACGGTCCACGCGGAACGCCAACTCGGGCCGGGCGGCTTCGTGATCGCTGCGGAGGTTGACCAGCCCGGGGACATTGGCAATCAGTTGTTTGGCTTGTTCGCTGATCTGCTCCAGCGTCTTGAAATCCTCGCCGACGACGCGGACCGTTACGGCCGCTCCGGTCGGCGGACCTTCTTCTTGCTTGTCAACTTTGATCTCGGCGCCGGCGACGTCGGCCAAGGCCTGACGGATGTCGGTGATGGCGGCGGCCGAAGGTCGCCTGCGGAGCTCGTAGTCGGGGAACGTGAGCGTTATGTCGGCGAGGTGGCTGCCGCCCCCACCACCGCCGCCCAGCGGTCCACCGCCGCCACCTGACCCCACGTTGCTGATGACATGTTCGAGATCCTCGGCGTAAGGTTGAAGGCGCCGCTCCACCTCCCGGGCCAACCGATCCGTTTCGTAGATGTTGGTCCCCTGCGGAAAGCGAATGTTGACACTGCCGCGGTATGGATCGAAATCGGGAAACAACTCGACGCCGTGCCCCTTCTTGTCGTAAAGCATAGCCAGCCCAACGAGCAGCAGCAGGACGAGGCTCAGCGTGGTCAAACGGTGTTGGAGGGCTGTTTCCAGCAACCGGCGATAACGCCGGATGATCCAGCTCTCTCGCGCGCCGGCGCGGCTGCGGACGCTGACGAAGGCCGAACTGATGGTGGGGCTGATGACCATGGCGACAAACAGCGAACTGCTGAGCGTGATGATCAGCGTGATGGGCAGCCACTTCATGAATCCGCCCATAATCCCGGGCCAGAAGATCAGGGGGGAGAACGCCGCCACGGTGGTCGCTGTCGAGGTGATCACGGGCCAGGCCACCTCGGCGGTCCCGCTCATCGCCGCCTCAACGCGTTTGCCGCTGAGCTGGAAATGCCGGTAGATGTTTTCGACGATGACGATGGCGTTATCCACAAGCATGCCCAACGCCATGATCAGGGCGAAGAGCACGACCATGTTCAGCGTGTAGCCCCGCGCCTGAAGGATGGTCACGCTCAGCAGCATGCTCGTCGGGATCGCGAAGGCGACGATCACGCTTACGCGCCAGCCCAGGACCAGCATCAACACCGCCACCACGAGGATCAGCCCGGAGAGCAGGTTGTTCTCCAGGTCGCTGATCATCATGTGGATGTCCTTGGACTGGTCGAGCGTGATGTCGAAGCACACGCCCTTGGGAACGCGCCGCTCGGCCTCGGCCAGCACCGCTTTGACCGCTTCGGCAATGGCAACGATGTTCTCGCCGAGCCGCTTCTGCACGGCCAGGGTGATGCTCTCGGCCCCGTCCAGCCGGGAGAATCCGGTGCGATCCTTGAAGGTGTCGCGTACCCGGGCCACATCGGTCAGATAAATCGGCCGCCCATTGCGGACGGCGATGACCAGCTCGTCCACCTCGTCCGGCTCGATGAACTCGGCCGGCACCCGGACGTTGAACTTGGTCCCCGGGGTCTCGAGACCGCCGGCAGAGATGTTGACGTTTTCCGCCGGGATCAAGCCGATGATTTCGGGGACCGTCAACCCATACACAGCCAGTTTGTCCTGGTCAACTTCCAGGCGGATCTCGCGCTCAAGCGCGCCCAGCACATTGCAGTTGAGGACGCCGGGAATCGACTCGATCACGTCCTCCAAATCATCTGCGATCGTCTTCAGGCGAACCGGCGAGATGTCGCCGGAGATATTGACCATGAGAATCGGGAAATCTGCGATGTTGATTTCGATGAGGGTGGGCTCCTCGGCATCATCGGGTAGCTCGTCCTTCGCCAGCTCGACCTTGTCCCGCACGTACTGCATCGCGTCGTCGATGTTCACGTCGGGCAGAAACTCGATGACGATCGTCGACGTGTCCTCGGCGCTGGCGGAGGTGATCTCCTTCACGCCCTTGAGCCCCGCCAGCTCCTTTTCGATCTTGATCGTGACCGAGGACTCGATGTCCTCCGGCGAGATGCCTTCGTAGGTCGTCGTGACCAGCACGTACGGAATCGGGACGTCCGGCGAGCTTTCGCGCGGCAGCGTCACGTAACTGTACGTGCCGAACACGAGTATCACCACGATGAGCACGCTCACCGTGGTGCGATTTCGAATGGCAGCGTCGGAGAGAATCACGGCAGGTCTTCAGTGACGGTCTGGTTGGAACGGCCGGTGGCGACATCGGCCGCCACGTCGCGATCGATCGCTGGCGCTGCGGTCTCTGAAACGATCGTCACCGGCTGTCCGGGGCCAACATAACGGTGTCCCGCAACGATCAGGCGGTCTCCGGCCTGCACGCCGCTGAGAACCTGCACGCTGTGGCCCTTGATCAACCCCAGCTCGACCACCCGGCGTTCGGCATGATCCTCGTTCACCACATAGACGACGCGGCCGCGCTCCAGGGGAATCACACTGCCGAGCGGGATCATGATGACATCGGTGAGCACGCGCCGGGTCAGGCGGGCGCGGACGATCTGCCCGCTGCGAAGCACGTGTCCCCGGTTATCCACGGTGATTTCCAGCCGCGTGGTGCGGGCGCCGACGTCGGCCAATTCGCTGATGTAAGCGATTTCGCCGGTGAGTTTCGTTTCCTGCGGGACGCGGACGAAGATCTCCGTCGTGTCGCCAACATGCAGGTAGTACACGTCGCGCTCGGGCATGTCCACGACGACCTTAACCTTGTCAATATCCACGATCTCGGCTACCTGATCACCCGAACTGGCATACTCGCCAAGTTCCATGGACAGCCGGTTCAGAATGCCGCTGATCGGGGCCACGATCTCCGCGCGCTCCAGGTTACGGGTAGCCTCATCCAGCGTTGCCTTGCTCACCTCATACTTCATCTTCGCGTCGTCGAACTCAGTCTTCGACGTGACATCGCGCTGGTAGAGGTCGTCGATGCGCTCGTATTCGAGCTTGTCGTACGCGCATTGGGCCCGGGCGCGCTCATAGCGGGCCTGCAGCAGTTCCTTGTTCAGATAGATGATCGGATCGCCCCGCGCGATCGGCTCGCCTTCCTCGACGACCTGCCCTGCCGCAATCTCACGGCCCCGCCAGGTCACCGCGCGCTGTCGCCGCCCCAGCCGCTCGATCCGACCGGCCACCTCCGCGGCAACCCGCACGACGCAGTGCGGTTCGACGACCGCGGACAGGGTTAACGTGTCGGCCAGTTTCGGGATGGGGCGGATGGAAAGGACCTTGACGTTAACCGACGAGGCCTCGCCGGCCGGCGTCGGCTCGGGATCCTCGGGCATCCGCGCGACAAGAGTCACCAGTACCGCCGCCACGATGACCAGGCCAACCGGAATG
>JBHHZX010000030.1:0-18084 GCA_046758265.1 Phycisphaerae bacterium | reverse complement strand
GAAAGGGGAGCATCGGCGTCCCGCCGGTCGGACCGCGGCAAATACGAGTTCGTCGCCGCCGGGCCCACAACCAGCATCCGCGAGGAGCCCTACCAGGCCGACATCATCGGCCACTTCGGCGTCCGTGCCGTGATCGGCAAGGGCGGCATGCGCGACAAGACGCTCAAGGGCTGCCAGCAGCACGGCGCGGTGTACCTCCACGCGATCGGCGGCGCCGCCACGCTCATCGCCGAGAGCGTCAAGGAGGTCCTCGACGTCTACAAGCTCGACTTCGGCGTTCCGGAGGCGTTCTGGGAGATCCGCGTCGAGGACTTCCCGTGCGTCGTGACGATGGACTCGCACGGCAACAGCCTGCACGACAAAGTCCGCGCCGCGTCGGAGAAGAAGCTGCAGGAGTTGCTGGCCGGTTGATGCGCCTCGGACATCCGGCGCTAGTGGTATCCGCATAACCCCCTCAGGCGAAGCTAACGCCGCCGGGCCTGGAGGCGCACTTCGCCCGCAGACAGCTTACGCAAATGGCACTTTGTGCCGCCTATCGACGTTGCAATACGACGGCGAAGGCTCCGACCACAAAAACCGCGAAGCCGGCTGCACCAATGTAAAAGGACAGCTCTCGGAGCACCCTTGTGTCCTTCTCGGGCCATGTGAGTTCAGGCCCGAGGCAAGTCCCGACCGCTCCAAGCACCAGGACGATCCCGAGAACTAGCAGCATCTTCGAAACTCTCATGTCTTGTGCTCCTGATCGATGCGCGCCAGCCAGCGAGTAGGGTGGGCATTGCCCACCATTTCTCTCGGGTCATTCGCCAACACGCTCCGCAATCTCGTCAAAGTACGGCGACCTCGCCGCGCGGCCCGCGCACGTACAGCACCAGTCCGAAGGGTACCTCCCGGCGCGGACCCAACGGTGGAAGCTCGAATGGGGCCAAGCGTGCGGACAGCGCGCGACGCCGTGCTTGACCGGGTTGTAATGGAGGTAATCCATGTGGGTTTCGAAATCTTTCTCGTCGCGGATCGTATGCTCCCAGAAGCGTCGCTGCCAGACGGAGCGTTCTCGGTGCCGCCGACGAGACCTTGAAACTTGGCCGTGGGCTGCCGGATGGCCGCGTAACGCGTTCGTGAAGCGCGCTTTTAGGAGTCCCACCCGAGTGGAGAAATCGCCGTCGTCTGCCGGTAGTTCCCACATGAAGTGGAGATGGTCCGGCAGAATCACGGCACCGGGAAAGGCAAACGGGCGCTCACGTTTCACCGCGACAACGACCGCGCGCAGCAGCTCCACATTCGCGCGATCGGCGAAGAGTGGCGTGCGCTCGTACGTGACGATCGTCAGGAAAAACGTGCCCCCGGGGGCATCCATACGACGATACTCAGGCATGCTGGGATTGTAAGCGGAGCCGCTTGGCCGATGAATTGGCTCATGAAGTGGTGGGCAGTGCCCACCCTACGTGTTATGGTGCCGGGACCTCCGGCGCTACAGGATGCACACCATGGCAGAAATACGAATTGAACGCGACTCGATGGGTGAGATGGAAATCCCGGCCGACGCGCTTTACGGGGCATCGACGCAGCGGGCGGTGCTCAACTTTCCGGTCAGCGGCTACCGCTTCGCCCGGGAGTTCATCCGGGCGCTCGGGCTGATCAAGTACGCCGCCGCCGAGGCCAACAAGAAGCTCGGCAAGCTCGATGCGAAGGTGGCCGAGGCGATCCAGGAGGCCGCCCGCGAGGTGATCGACGGCAAGCTGGATGAGCACTTCGTCCTCGACATTTTCCAAACCGGCTCCGGTACCAGCACCAACATGAACGCCAACGAGGTCATCGCCAACCGGGCCACGCAACTACTCGGCGGCGGGTGGCATGGGCAGACGGCAAAGCCGTCTGCCCGTGAGACGTCGGGTGCCACTGGCGGCTTGCCCGCCAGTGCGACCACGGCCATCCACCCCAATGATCACGTGAACATGGGCCAGTCGTCCAACGACGTCATCCCGACCGCGATGCACGTCGCCGCCGTCGAGGCCCTGCACAAGACGCTCATGCCCGCCCTACAGCGCCTGGGCAACGCGCTCAAGGAAAAGGCCCAAGCGTTCGACGGCATCGTCAAGATCGGCCGCACACACCTCCAGGACGCCACGCCGATCCGCCTCGGCCAGGCGTTCAGCGGTTATGCGGCGCAGCTTGCGCAAGCCGAGCGCAGAATCACGCAGAGCGTCGCGGCGTTGCATGAGCTGCCGATCGGCGGCACTGCAGTCGGCACGGGGATCAACACGCACCCGGAGTTCGCCTGGCTCGTCTGCGAGATTCTCAACCAGGAGACCGGCGAGGAGTTCCGCGAAGCCCCCAACCACTTCGAGGCCCAGGCCGCCAAGGACGCGTTCGTCGGTGCGTCCGGCGTGCTGCGGACCGTCGCCCTCAGCCTGATCAAGATCGCCAACGACATCCGCTGGCTCGCCAGCGGGCCGCGCTGCGGGATCGGCGAGCTGAAGCTGCCCACGACGCAGCCGGGCAGCTCGATCATGCCCGGCAAGGTCAACCCGGTGATCTGCGAGTCGGTTTTGCAGGTCTGCTGCCAGGTGATCGGCAACGACGCGGCGATCGCTTATGCCGGCGGCCTGCTCGGCAACTTCGAGCTGCACGTCGGCATGCCGGTGATGGCGCACAACTTCCTCGAATCCGCCCGCCTGCTGGCGAACGTGGTCGACGTCTTCCGCGAGAAGTGCGTCGAGGGCCTGGAAGCGGACCGCGAGCACTGCCAAGAGCTGATCGAGCAGTCGCTGGCGATGTGCACCAGCCTCGCCCCGCTGATCGGCTACGACAAGGCTGCCGAAATCGCGAAAGAAGCCTTGGAAACTGGCAAAACCGTCCGCCAGGTCGCGCGGGAGAAGATCGCCGCCGGCAGCCTCGACCTTGACGAGGCTCAGCTCAATGAGGCGCTGGATCCCCGTCGAATGACCGAGCCGCAGGGGTAGGGTGGGCACCGCCCACCACATCCCGGGCTTGACCGAGGAAAAGCTTTGTAGCTTTGTAGGTCGGGTCGCCAGACCCGACCAACTCCGATGTCGGGTCCGCTAACCCGACCTACCGGGCTGTCCTCTCCTTTCCTCCGTCCAGAAAGGATGCCGCTGCTACTGGGATGATCGATCTGTCCAGCAGCCGCCCATGCCGAGTTTACTACACTCCCCAGCGGGATACAACGATCGATCCCGGCGGATCGTGCGTCTTCCACTCGCGGGGCCGGCGGTTTGGGGCGTCGCAGACCGATTTGAGCATGACCGGCAGGCCAAAGCTCGTTCCCGTTCTTCGCATCTGTGAAAGAAGCACCGCACTCCGTCGCCACCCTCGCCGTCAGAGCGGCGAGCCGTTAAACTTGGGGATTATGAAGACCATCGGTCTGATCGGCGGCATGAGCTGGAAATCGACCGTCGAGTACTACCGCATCATCAATCAGACGGTCCGCGAGAAGCTCGGCGGACTGCATTCAGCCCAATGCGTCCTCTGGTCGTTTGACTTTGAGGAAATCGAGCCGTTACCGGAGCGCGGCGACTGGGTCGCAGCCACGCGGCGGATGATCGACGCCGCCTGGGCGGTCGAGAAAGCCGGGGCCGCCTTCCTCGTTATCTGCACCAACACCATGCACACGATGGCCGACGCCGTGCAGGCCGCGGTCAACATCCCGCTGCTGCACATCGCCGACGCGACCGCGGACGCGATTCGGGCCGCCGGCCTGACCAAGGTCGGCCTGCTGGCAACCCGCTTCACGATGGAGCAGGAGTTCTACAAAGGCCGGCTGAGCGAGAAGCACGGCCTCGCCGTCCTCATCCCCGATCAGGTGGAGCGAAAGATCGTCCACGATGTGATATACAACGAACTGTGCCGCGGCTGTATCAACGAGGAATCGCGGCGGCAATACCGCGCGATCATTCGGCGACTCACCGACGCCGGCGCTCAGGGTATCATCCTGGGCTGCACGGAGATCGGGCTGCTGGTCAAGCCGGACGACAGCCCCGTCCCGCTGTTCGACACGACACCGATTCATGCCCAGGCGGCGGTCGAGTTCGCGCTCGCGTAACGGCTTCGAGCGCGCATCGGAACACGTGTGGCACAGGCTAACAGCCTGTTCGACAGGAACTGTCACAGGCTCTCAGTCGTTGACGAAGGTTTCTCCTATGCCGGACTCGACTTCGGAACACGGACGTGGCGCCGCCGACCCACAGCAAGCCGACCCGCGCGGCCTGACGGAGAGCGCGAAGTACTTCGAAGCCGAACGGTTGGAGGAGTCGCGCAAGCGGTTCGCGTCGTATTCGCTCTGGGCCGGACTGCTGAGCCTCCTGCTGCTCCTGGTTCCGAATCCCGCGCCGTGGCTCTTTGGCCCCGTGGCGATCGTGCTGGGAATCTACGCCCTGCTCAGGATCTATCTCCAGCCCGCGCATTACGCGGGTACGTTCCGGGCGCTGGTCGGGATCGGTGCCGGCCTGGTCGCCACCGCGGCTTGCAGGCCCTGGTTAGGCACATTTCGATACCTTCATAGACGTGCCGTTTGTGAATCCAACCTACGAGCGATCGGGCAGGGCCTGCGCGATTACCACCATGAGTGGGAATCGTTCCCTCCCGATCTCCAAACCCTGATTCAGTCAGGCCACTTGTCGACCGGTCAGTGGCTCTGCCTCATCGAAGACAACTATGATGAATCGGAACCCGACTTCGCTTACGTCGTTGGTCTGCAACCCGACGATCCCGAAGACTGGATCTGGCTCTACGACGATCCCGCCAACCACGCCGGTCGAGGTGGAATCATCCTTTACTTGGGTGGCGAAACCGAACACCTCAGCCCAGCGGAGTTCCAAGCGCAGTTGCAGCGCTTCCGCGACGAGTATCAGCGCCAGCGTGGAAGACCGCCCGTGATCCTGCCGTCTGACTGAGCGTAAGCCCGCGCCAGCGTTCGGGTTGCCAGCCGTCACCTGTATGAGCACTCATGTTTCTGCAGGCAACGCAAACCCCTGTGAAGCGCCGGGCGCGCGTCCCGCCCGCCCGGTGCTATAATGCCGCTCCTTGACAAACGGTGCCGACCCGCCGTCCGGAGAATCGTCGGCGTGGCACGCACAGCGCCCCCGCTTTTCGCTGGAAAGGACATACCATGGAAGTTGTTCTCGACGGCAAGTCGCTTTCGATCGAACGAATCGTCGCGGTCGCCCGACAAGGCGCCCAGGTAGCGGTCGCCGAAGAAGCGCGCAACACAATGCAACGTTCGCGCGACTATCTCGAAAAATGCGTGGCTGACGGCATCGCGATTTACGGCGTCACGACCGGCATCGGCGAGTTCGCCCGCATCCGTATCTCCCCCGAGCAAAGCGCCGAGCTCTCTCGCCGAATCGTCTACAGCCATTCGGCCGGCACCGGTGACCCTCAGCCGGAGGACGTAGTCCGGGCGGCGATGCTGCTGCGGGCCAACACCCTGGCGACCGGCTGCTGCGGCGTGCGGGTCCGCCTGATCGACACGGTCATCAGCATGATTAACCAGGGCGTAGTACCTTACATTCAGGAGAAGGGCTCGCTGGGCGTCAGCGGTGACCTTTCGCCACTGTCGCAGTTCGCCGAGGTCGCGATCGGCGAGGGACGCGCCTGGTACAAGGGCGAGCTACTGCCGGGCGGGGAGGCGATGAAACGTGCCGGCGTCCAGCCGACCGACCTGACCTTCAAGGAAGGGCTCGGGCTGATCAACGGCTCACAGATGATGACGGCCGGCGCGGCGCTCTTGGCATACGATGCCGAACGCATCCTCAAGAACGCCCTTATCGCCGCCGCGATGACCCTCGACGCCTTGCGCGCGGTCGAGCGGGCCTTCCACCCGCTCGTGCACCGCGTCCGTCCCTTCCGCGGGCAGAACGCCGTTGCCGCCAATTTGCTCCGTCTCTTCGCCGACAGCGAGATCATGAAGGATAAGACCGGCAAGGTGCAGGACGGCTATAGCCTGCGCTGCACGCCACAGGTGCTCGGCCCCTCACTCGACACCCTCGAGTACGTCCGTGAGGTCGTCAGCATCGAGGCCAACTCCGCGGCCGATAACCCGCTGTTCTTGGGCGATGAGCAGGAATACTTCGCGTGCGGCAACTTTCACGGCCAGGGCGTCGGCCTGGCGGTCGATTTCCTCTGCATCGCGATGTCCGAAGTCGCCAACCTCTCGGAACGTCACACCAACCGCCTGCTCAACCCGGCATTGTCCGGCCTGCCCGACTTTCTGGTCGAGTCCCACGGACTCAACTCCGGGCTGATGGTCGCCCAGTACACCGCCGCCGCCCTCGTCTCGGAGAACAAGGTGCTTTCGCATCCGGCCAGCGTGGATTCGATCAGTGTGTCGGCGGACCAGGAAGACCACGTCAGCATGGGGCCGATCGCCGTCCGCAAGTGCACGGAAATCTTGAAAAACGTCTGGACGGTCCTGGCGATCGAAATGATGGCGGCAGCGCAGGCGTTTGAGTTCCACCGCGGCCGACGCCCCGGCCGCGGCACAGCGCTCGCCTACGACCTGATCCGCGAGAAGGTACCACCGCTGAAGGACGACCGCATCCTCTACCCGGACATCGAAGCGACTCGGCAACTCATCGAATCAGACCAAGTCCTCGCCGCCGTCGAGGCCGAAGTCGGCCCGCTGCAACTGGCCCGTGACGTGCACTTATCGTAGCCGCGCACGCGAGCGTCCATCTCCGCTCTCGGGTGACCGGCGGCTCACGAACCAACCTGGAACTACGTCAGGCTGGGCATCTCAATGCGGGCGCGGTCGATCCGCTCTTGCCAATGCTGGCGTCGCGCGGCGACGTCTGCTTCCAACAGTTGGACAAAACCCGGATCGAATTGCCGCCCCGCCTCTTCACGAAAGATTGCCAGCGCCTCATCCAGCGATCGGCCGGGACGATGAGCCCGGTTGCACGTGATCGAATCGAACGTCTCGGCAATCGCGAGCAGGCGCGAGCCGATCGGAATACTGTCTCCGCTCAGCCCGTCGGGATAACCCGAGCCGTCGTAATGCTCCCGCAGGTGGCGGATGATCAGAATCTCCGTCTCGAACACCCGCAGCGGCTCGAGAATCTTGCAGGTGATCAGTGGAATCTGCCGCAAGATCGCCGCCTCGTCCGGATCAAGAGCCTCCGGTTTCATCAACAATCTGTCCGGCACACCGATCTTGCCCAGGTCGTGCAGTATGGCGGCGTTGGCGGTCGCGAGGCGCAACGGCTCTGACCAACCGACTGCCTCCAACAGCCAGTTCGTGTAGGCCATGACGTTGCGCGAGTGCCACGCGCTATAACCATCGCGCGCTTCGAGCGCCTGAATCAGCGCCCAAATGCTTTGCAGGCACAAGTCTTTCGACCGCATGCTCAGCGCGACAACTTCCTTGCGAAGCCGATCCAGCATTCCCGCCTGCGCTTCCGGCGACGCCGCCTCGACGACCGTCTGGTCGCAGCGCGTCACGCGGTTGCGCCCTTCGTGCTTGCTGCAATACAGCGCCTGGTCGCAGAGGCCGATCAGATCGGTTGCCGAGTTCGCGCGCGGATCTTCCGTCCCCGCCACGCCGACCGAAGCAAGAACGGTGAGCTGCGGGTGCTCCACCGATCGCACCCGCTGCGGAAACATGTTGCGCACCCGTTCCGCCAGCCGTGTGGCTTCACGAAGGTTGGTCTCCGGACAAATGACCGCAAACTCTTCCCCTCCGTAGCGGGCGACGATGTCCGTTTCGCGGACCGTGCGCCGCAGGTGACCAGCGGTGAGTTTGAGAATGTGATTGCCGGTTTCGTGTCCAAAAGTGTCATTGACCGCTTTGAAGTGATCGAGGTCGATCATCAGCAACGAGACAGCGCCCCCGTAGCGGCGTGTGCGTAAAAACTCGCGGTCGAGCAACTCCCGAAACTGGCTGTAGTTCCACAGGCCGGTCAGCCCATCCGTGAGCGCCGCGCGTTTCAAACGCTCCTGCAAACGGCTGAAACGCAACCCGTTGCGAATGCGCGCCTTCAATTCCCCCAGGTCGCAGGGCTTTTGCAAGTATTCATCGGCCCCGACGTCCAGCGCCTTTCGCTTGCGCTCCTTGCCATTGTACGCCGTCGCCAGCACGATGTACGTGCCGTCCAGGCTTGGATCGGCGCGCACCTCGCGGCACACTTGAATCCCGTTCAAGTCCGGCAAGACCACATCGCAGATCAGCACGCGCGGCCGATGGCGGTAGACCAGCCGCAGCCCCGCCGCGCCGCGGGCGGCCTCCACCACCGTGTAGTTCCAGCGCCGCAAGTGCCTGACCAGCACGGCGCGTTGGGCGGCGTCGTCTTCGATCACACAGATGTCAACGCCGTTCTCAACCATCTCAGACTGCTTTTCAGTCCGTGCCTATCCACCGACCCGTCGCCAACCCGATGCCCGCTGACCGACACGGGCAGCGCGTCTGCGTCCACGTCTGGTACGATCCTCGCCGGCACCCGTAGCGACGCCTCCGCCGCCGGCGCACCTGTCAGTGCACAGGGGGCGCAACGCGCCGCCGAGACGGTTCGCCAACCCCCGCTCCTCACTCTTTAAACATTCAATACGTACGCTGCCGCCGGCCAATATCATCTACTGTCCAGCGGCGGCCGGCCCCGATCACCGAGCGGCGGTCGCTGGGAAGCGGCGCCGGAGGCGGTTATTATTGCCGGGGCGCTTTTCACGGATAATTGCCGAGCGCCGCTGCTGGCAGGCGACGCCTTCGGGCGCAATGTCCCAAGAGCGGGTCCGATATCCGGCAGACACTGTCGCCCCAGCGATGAGGACACCAATGCCAACCCCGACATCCACACACATTGATTTGGCGCACCTCTGCCGCATGAAAGCCGAAGGCCGCAAGTTCGCCATGCTGACGGCCTACGACTACCCCACGGCGGTCGCAGCCCAGGCGGCGGGCGTACACTCGCTGCTGATCGGCGACTCGATGGGCTGTGTCGTGCTCGGTCACGAGAATACGCGCAACGTGCCGCTTCAACTGATGCTCACGCTCGGCGAGGCTGTCCGCCGCGGTGCCCCTAACGTCTACCTCGTCGGCGACATGCCATACGAGAGCATGGTCGGCGGCGACGAGGCGGCGCTGACGGCGGCACAACGCTTCCGCGACGAGGCCGGCTGCGATGCGATCAAGTTCGAAGCCGAGTCCGGCCACAACCGCCTTGTTGCCAAGCTCAGCAAGGCCGGCCTCGAAACCATTGCGCATCTGGGATTGCGACCGCAAACAGTCACCTCGCCCGAGGGCTATCGAGCCCAGGCGCGCGACGAGAACGCCATCAAAACCCTTGTCTCCGATGCCCATCGCATGGTTGACGCCGGCGCCGCCATGTTGTTACTCGAAGCGGTGCCGAACGAGGCCTCGCAGGCGGTCGTGTCCGCGGTCAGTGTCCCGGTCATCGGCTGTGGCGCGGGGCCCGCCTGTGATGCGCACGTCGTTGTGACGCACGACCTACTCGGAATCGGCGCCCGCCGCCCGCCGCGCTTCGTGCCGGTCTTGGCGAACGTCGGCGAGCAGATGCGGGACGCGATGCGCTGCTGGGTCACCGCGATCGAGGAGGAGACCTACCCCGCGCCGGAGCACCTGTATCACCTGAAGAAGCGGCCCGCGTTGGAGCCGGCGGCAAGCCAGAGAGGCCCGCGGGCTTCGGCCCGTGCGGGTCCGCCCGCGATCGACGCACGCTGAAGCCTGCGGCTCTGAATTTGCTCTCGCTCCGGTGCCATGATGTACCACCCGCTCACTGCGAAGGATCTGTTTCCCCACGGCCCGCTTCGCCGGCTCGGAAGCCGCGTCGAGCTGCTCTCCGAGATCGATAGCACCAACAGCTACCTGCTTGCCCACGCCGCGGAATGGGACGATGGGGCGGTGGCGGCCGCCGAGTTCCAGACCGCCGGGCGGGGTCGGCAGGGGCGGCGCTGGCTCGCGCCACGCGGTTCTTCGATTCTGCTGAGCGTCTTGCTGATCGAGCCGGAAGGCTCGCCGCGCATCGCGCATGCTGCGATGCTTGCAGCCCTGGCGGCGGCCGACGCCGTCGAAGCCGAGACGAATTGCCGCCCGGGTCTGCGCTGGCCGAATGACCTGGTCGTCCGGGGCAAGAAGCTGGGTGGGATTCTGGCCGAGTCGACGCCCCGGCCCGGCCGCCACCCACCACAGCGCGCCGTGGTCATCGGCATCGGGTTGAACTGTTTCCAGCAGCCTGGTCACTTCGGTGGAGGACTGGCGGAAACGGCCACCTCTCTGGAAATCGAATGCGCGCAGACAGTCGATCGGCCCGCGCTGGCCCGCCAACTGATCGAGCACCTCGATGCCCTTCTGGCGAGCGACCCGCAGCAGCGGCCTACCTGGGCGTGGCTGCACGAAGTCTGGGCCGCCCGCAGCGACGACTTCGGCGCGCGCGTCACACTGCTGAAGAACTCCCGCCGCTACACTGGTACCGTGCTCGAGATCGCCGACAATGGCGACCTGGTGGTACAACTGGACAGCGGCGGCAGGAGACGGTTTGAGTCGGCGACGACCACGCGGATCCGGTAAGAGAAGAGGGCGCCCCGGCGCCAAACACACCCGGCCCGCGGCCTCTCGCAAGCAGCAACCGTCCAAACCGAACGACCCGCCGGCCTCCCTCGTGGCTACGGCCACGCACGCCGAACTCTCCCCCGGGGATCGCCGCCCGAAAAAACGCCGCCGACCGCATGGGGGCATCCCGCCCCGCCCGGAGGACACGGCTGCTATGGCGGCGACCCAACCCCGCGCGGCCCGATCCGCCACGCCGTTTGCCCTTCCGATCCGATGGCAGGTGTTCGCGTGCGCGACGTTGTGCGCGCTGGGCACAACTCTCGGGCTGATCACGGTGTTGGGCGAAATCGGTTACCACGTCACTTCGCCGACCCGGGGCTGGGCTTGCATGACCGCGGCACTCTGTGCCGGGATCACGCTGGGGCTTTGGATACCCCGGCGAATCATCCGACGCCGGCTGCAACACGATGCCGGCGACCCGCACGATACGCCTCGTCCCGATCCCGCTGGTGGAGGCGGCTTGGAACTGGAGTTCGCCGCTTCGCTGTCCGGAGCCTTGATCGTTATGTTCGCCCTGATGTGGGTCGTGCTTTGCGGCGGCGCACTGTTGATGGAGGAGTATCGTGCGTTTCTCGCACAGCGCTTCCTGTATCCGATCCAGTTGAAGCGCCTGTGCTTGTCACTGCCGGCCTACGCCGGGTTCGTGTTCGCGGGAGCGACCGGGACCACGTTGCTGGTCGCGCTGCATGGTTGGCATCGGCTGGTCACGCAGCCCAACACCAACGTAGCCCGGCTCTGGATGAGCATGCTATTCGGTGCCCTGGCGGCCGGGCTGCTCGCCTACCGGATCCTGTCGGCGGCGATCCTGGCCTGGGTAGCACCGCTGGCCATATTCGTCGCCGGCATGATCGCGGTCTTGCGCCGTTCGGATGCGGTCGGCGTGCCGACCCCGCCGCCGACACAGAGAGCGCCCGCGCGCGACGAGTTGTTGTCCCTGCTGGCAGCCGGATTAGCGGCCGCCACCAGCGGCACTGCCCTCTCTCTGGCGACGCCGCACACCTGGATTTCCTCGCAAAGCTTGGCAGTGGGTCTCGTGGTACTGGCCGGGGCCGCGTTGGCCGGCCTACTCGCTGCCCGGCTCCTCTCGCGGCCACGCTTCAGCGTGGATTTGGGGCCGTTGCTGCTGCTGCTGGCTGCGGTGGCGCTATCTTTGCCGTATCAGCAGATTCTTGCTGCATCGGTTAACAGCGCGCTTGTCAGGCTGGCCACGGTGACGGGCTGCGCCGCAGCCTGCATAGTGCTGGCTGGCCGGCGCGTCAGCCGGACCAGCCGTAGCGTTCAGTCTGCCCTCTCATGGGTCGGTGGGTTCGTCGCTGCGGGCTTCGGTCTGGCCCTGGCTTGCTTAGCAGTAAGTGGCCAGCGCTGGAATCCCTCTACGCCGGCGCTGGTCGTCTCGCTGGTCGTGACCGCCGGCGCGGGCCTCGTGCTGATCCTGGATAGTCGCGCGAAAACTGCGATGCGCATCGCCGGACTGGTTTGTATCGGCCTCTGGCTAGCCGCCGTCCCTTCAGCGGCGCGGGCCCTGGCGCAGGCGTCGCGGGCGCCAAAGGCGGCCTTGCCAATCCCCGTCCCCGGGCCGCTGGTCGAGACGGCACGCCGACTGGTGACGGCGGACACGTTTCGCACCGCGCGCGTTCGACCGCTGCCGCCGTCAGCGGCCGCCGCCGCCACTTGGCAATTCGATCTGGCGGGGCCGGCGCTGGACCTGGTGATTCTCGAACGCGTGCCCGGAGCTGGCGACGGACTGGTTTCTGACGCCGAGCTGGGCCGGCGCCTGCTCAGGCGAGCCACCACACGGCTTGCGCGGGGGGGACGACTGCTGATCGAGTTGCCAACAGCCTCCTTCGTCGCGGCCGCGCTGGACCAGATCGAACCGCTGGCCGACGATCCGGCGTGGACCGCCTACCGGCTGCACATTCGGGGCGCAAGGGACGAATACGAGGCTCTGGTCTTTGGCGCGGACATCCCCGCGTTGATCGAGCGACACACGCCGCTCCCGGATTTCGAGGTGTCGCTGCGAGCGCTGAGCACTTCGAACGCCGCCCGCCGCTGACCGGCGAGTTGGCCGCCAGCGCTTCGCGCGGTAGGCTTTGACTCTCGTTTGAGAAGGTCTGCACAACCGGCCGTGGGCCGCAAGAGGATGAAGAATGTCGCTATTGGTCACCGGCTCGATCGCGATCGACTCTGTTGAAACCCCCCACGGCCGCGTCGAGGGCGTGCTCGGCGGATCAAGCGTCTATTTTTCGCTGGCCGCCGCGCTGTTCACCGAAGTGCGGCTGGTCGGCGTGGTGGGCGAAGACTTCGACATGGACATGCTCAGGCCGCTGCGGGAGAAGCGCATTGATACGCGTGGCGTCGAGGTCCGCCCCGGCAGCAAGACCTTCCGCTGGCAAGGCAAGTACACCGGAACAATGAACGAAGCCGAGACGCTCGGCGTCGAACTGAACGTGCTCGCCGAGCACGGCGCCGAAATCCCGCCCGAATTCACCGATACCGACTACGTCTTCCTCGCAAACACGCATCCCTCCTTGCAGCGCGGCTTCGCCCGGCAGTTCCCTGACGCCCGCCGGATCGTTTGCGACACGATGGACCATTGGATCAAGAACGAAAGCGACGAGTTGCGGAGAACGTTGGCGGCGGTCCATGGGCTGGTGCTCAACGACGCCGAGGCCCGTCTGCTCACCGGCCAGGGCCACCTGGTGATCGCCGGCCTTGAAATCCTGAAAATGGGCCCGCGGTTCGTCATCATCAAGAAGGGCGAGCACGGCAGCCTGCTCGTTTCGCACCAGGACCTGTGCGTCTTGCCGGCCTATCCGACTCAAAGAACGGTTGATCCGACCGGCTGCGGCGACACCTTCGCCGGCGCGATGATGGGCTACCTGGCGGCCCAAGACCGCCACGACCCGGAGACCCTGCGAGCAGCAATGGCCCGCGGCTCGGTCGTGGCCTCCTTCGTGATCGAATCGTTTTCGGTGGGCGCGCTGGCGAACGTCACGGCGGATGACGTTGAGCAACGTCTGGAAGAGCTTAAAAGAATCGCCAGGTTTGAGTGATGCGCTGTTTCGTCGCCGTCGAACTGGACCGTGCGCTGCGGGCCCCGCTGGAGCGTGTGTTGCGCGAGCAGTTGCCGCGCACGCGCGAGGTGCGCTGGTGCACCGAGCAGCAACTCCACGTAACGCTCAAGTTCCTGGGCGAGGTGCGGGAGAGCCAGTTGGCGGCCCTCTGTGACGCCGTCGCCGCCGCTGCCGCGCGCGTCGAGCCGTTTTTGCTGCGTCTGACCGCACTCGGCTGCTTCCCCGGGCCGCGAAACCCACGCGTGTTGTGGTGCGGCATCGAGGACAAAGCCGACGGCTGCGCGCGTTGGTTGGAGTTCGCCGACCCACTGCTCGAGAGACTCGGGTTCCCACGCGAAGCTCGCAAGTTCCACCCGCATGTTACGCTCGGCCGCAGCAAGAGTTCCGCCGCCGGCGACGTCATGCGCCGGGTCCTCGAAGAGGTCACCGTCCCGCCGACACAGGACATGACCGTTGACCAGGTCGTCCTGTTTGAGAGCCGGTTGAGTCCACACGGCGCCCAGTACACGCCGCAGTTCACAGCGCGCCTGGGGCAGTAGACCGGCGGAGGCGCCGCGCCCTCGCCGGTCGTCCATGTTACAATCCGTTTCGAGTGGCAGGCGTTACCGGGCCGCAGGACCGCCCCCTGCGTAAGCGACTTTCTGCGGACCGCCGGGCGCTGGAACAGACTCTGAATATACGCTGGGAATCGAATGGCTGACCACACGCAACACATCATCGCTGTCTATCCCGGCTCGTTCGACCCCGTGACCCACGGGCACCTCGACGTGATCCGGCGCGCTTCGCTGCTGTTCAATGAGCTCATCGTCGGCGTCGGCCGCAACCCGGACAAAGGCGAACTCTTCACGCCCCAGGAACGCCTCCAACTGCTCGAGCCGCACCTCAAAGATCTGCCCAACGTCTACGCCGAAGCCTATGACGGGCTCACATTCGACTTTGTGCGCAAGTGCGGCGGACGGGTGCTCGTCCGTGGCATTCGCGACGCCTCCGACCTCAGCAGCGAGCTGGTGCAGGCCAATCTCAACCTGACCGTAGGCCGGGTTGAGACCGTCTTCCTGCTCACCAGCGACCAGCATGTGCTGACCTCAAGCACCTACGTCAGGCAGATCTACGAAATGGGCGGCGGGGACATAGAGCGGATCGACCGGCTTGTGCCGCGCAACGTCGCTGCGGCCTTGGCAAAGAAGCTTGGAAGCGGAAGCCAAACAGCCTGACAGCGGAGAATCGCGAGGGTGGCATGATGCCGGGATCAACGCCGGGACGGATCGCAGCCGGTTTCGCACTTGCGCTCGCGATGTGCTTGCCGACATTCGTGCACGCGGACGACCACACTGCCCAAGTCAGACGCCTGGTTGACAAGATCGCGCGCGGCGACGAGGTGGAAGCGGCCGCTGCCGGCGAACAACTCATCGAACTCGTCACGGCACCGCTGGCCGACGCGATCGGCCCGCTTGATACGCGGCCGGTCGCTGAGCAGGTCCGCCTGCGCCAGGTTCTGGCGAGGCTGACGGGCGCGCTCCGAATGCGCATCTGCCGTCTCGACCTGCCTTCCGAAGACCGCGAGTTGTTCGACGCGTTCGCGGCCGCCTACCCGGAACTCGTGCCGCGTCTGTTTGACGGCAACTACCGGGTGCGAAAAGCCGCCGTCCATCAGATCCCGCTCGAGCCGCGTACCGGTGCGGGCGTGCTTCTGGCCGCCAAGGTCAACGACGAGGACGACGACGTGGCCGGCACCGCCTTGGACGTGGCAGCCCGGCTGCACGACGCCGTGGTGGCGCGTAACCTGACGCGCTACATCCGCGACGCGACGGCAACGGTCCGGTCGGGTTTCTACGGCCCTCAGGAGCAAGACCTCGCCCGAACGGTAGCGCTGATCGTCTTCCGGTCGATCAAGATCGTTGCCGACGCCGAATTCGCCCAGAGCACCTCGGACCTGGTCACCGCGCTGCAATTCTTCGGCCGTTCACGCTACTGGGATCACTATCAACGCTCGGAAGTGATGCGCATCCTGGGCAAGTTGGCCGACACGCGCGCGGCCCCGGCGCTGCTCGATTTCCTCGACGACCCGGCGCTGCTGCGCGTGCGAAACACCCAACCCGGCAAACGCGTTTCAGAGACGGTCGGCGACGTGGCGCTCCTGAGCCTGTTACGCATCTACGGGTTACGCCCGGAAGACTTCGGCCTGCTCGTGCCCGATGCGACGCAGGATTTCGCCGGCTATGCCGACGACGAAGCGCGACGCGCGGGGCACCGCGCGTTTCGAATCTGGCACCGGCAACATGCCCGGCCACCCTCCACCCAAGCTCGCCCGCCGTCCTCACAGCCCGCACGCGAACAGAAGAAGTAGACAGTGGGAGCGACACCAGACCAACCCGATGCCGCTGACGCGCTGGATAAGGAGCACGACGACGAGGCAAGGCTCCGCGCCAAGCGAGTGCGCGCACGGCGTGTCTTGCTCGGCGCGTTCCTGTTCATCCTCGCCGCGCTGGGACTCTACGGTGTCTGGCCCTGGCTCCTGCCGGCCTTCATCTACGAAGGCCCCATGGTCCAGATGGCCGGCGAGCACGAGGTCACGCTCGTCTGGTACATGACACGCCCGGTGCGCGACGGAATGACCGTCCGCAGCGGTGACGACGCGCAGGTTCTCCCGGCCGAAAGCAACGGTCGCCGCAGCCACGCGATCCTCACCGGCCTGGAACCGGGCGAAACCTACCCCTACACAATCTCTCTCGGCGGGCGCACGCTGACACGAGGGATGCTACGCGCCAACAAACCCGTCGGCGAGGGCTTCTCCTTCATCGTCTTCGGCGACAGCGGCGAAGCCACGCAAGAACAATACCTGCTCGCGGTTCAGATGACGTCGGCCGACCCCGATTTCGTGCTTCATACCGGCGACCTCATCTACAGTCATGGTGAGCGCTACAACTACCGGAGCCGGTTTTTCCGGCCGTATCGTGACCTCTTGCGCCGCGTCTGCTTTTGGCCGAGCATCGGCAACCATGACGTCTTCGAACCGACCGACCAGTCGCCCTACTTCGACGTGTTCGAGCTGCCCGAAAACGGGCCGCCGGACTTGCCGCCGGAGCACCATTACTGGTTCGACTACGCCGCCGCCCGCGTCGCGGTCATCGACAGCAACATCGACGAAGCCGTATTGCGCGACCAGGTCGCCCCCTGGCTGGACGACGTGCTGTCCGAGTCAGACGCGCTGTGGAAGTTCGTCGTGTTACACCACCCCGCGTACACCGCCGGTGCCTACGCGCCCAGCGAAAGAATCCAGCGCACGCTGGTGCCCGTCTTCGAGAACACCGCGGTGGACATCGTGTTTACCGGCCACGACCACATGTACGAGCGAACACACCCAATACGGGGCGGCGTAACGGTCCCCGAGGGCCAAGGCGTGGTCTACATTGTCAGCGGCGCCGGCGGGGCAATGCTCTATCAGGCCCTGCCGCTCGACCAGCGGCCCGACTATCTGGCAGCCCTCCACAACCAAGTCCACAGCTTCACCCGCGTCTCGATCAAGGGCGACCAACTGACCCTTGAGCAAATCGCGCTTGGCGGCCAGACCCTCGATCGCTGGACGCTCCAAAAGGCCGCCGCACGTGCCGAATCCCCGTGACCGGCAGAGCATATGGGTTTGCGCCCCAGCCCTTGTGCAGTATGGGTTGGGACCAACGTTTTGAAGGCATTCGTCGCCCCGCATTCTGCCGTAAAATCGGACGATGATGCAGGCTTCTGAGCAGACACCGGCCGTTTCACATCCGTCTCATACCGAGCTCGCCGTGTGGGAATTCGCCGGCCTGCTGCTCACCTACTGGTGCAACGCCAGGTGCGCATTCTGCTACGTCTACAGCGCACCCGAGCGCGGCGGCCAGATGCGCCTCGCGGACGCTCTAAACATGTGGCGCAGCCTAGACCAACTGGCGGCAAAGCACGACAAAAAGATGCGCATCCACCTCTCCGGCGGCGAGCCCTTCGGCGACTGGCCGCACCTGCTCTCGCTGGTCCGCGCCGCCCGCGACGCCGGCCTGACACCGCTCGAAAAGATCGAAACCAACGCGTTCTGGGCCACCAGCAACGGCCTCACCCGCGCCCGGCTCGAGCAACTCGATGCGCTCGGTCTGAAAACGCTGGTCGTCAGCACCGACGTGTATCACCAGGAGTTTGTCCCCTTCGACCGCGTCAAACGCTGTGTCGAGATCGCTCGAAAGGTGCTCGGCCGTGGTCGCGTACGCGTCCGCTGGTGGGACTTCTTCAAGGACCCGCGCGACACCCGCAAGCTCGCTCAGGCCGAGCGACTGCGGGCCTATACTGACGCGCTCGCCCGCCACAAGGATCGCCTCACCGGCCGGGCGGCAGACCGGCTCGCCGACCTTTTACCACGGTACCCTGCCGACCATTTTCGCGGCCAGAACTGCGTCGAGGAGGTCC
>JBHHZX010000029.1:0-18092 GCA_046758265.1 Phycisphaerae bacterium | reverse complement strand
GCTACGCCTTCTCGTCCGGCACTTGGGCGGGACGCTACGTCTTCTCGTCCGGCACGGAGACCGGACGCTACGACTTCCGGTTTTTCGCCCGGCGGGATGCGCACAAAGAGCACACCCATGCCCCGAGCTTCGCGATACATTTCCTCCGCCCCGGTGGAGATCGTGCGGATGTCACGATAGAAGACCGTGGTGTCGATGCCCTGTCGGCAGAGCTGCATGGCCTGCTTGATGGCGGTGGGGCAGCAGTAGCGCGAGCACCCGCTGAAGCCCTGCGGGTCGCGTGAGCCCACGCACAGGATAAACGATGCTCTTTTTGCATTTTCGATTTTCGATTTCAGATCTGAGATTCCCTTCGTGCCTTCGTGCCTCCGTGCCTCCGTGCCTTCTTCACTCTCGAAGAACGCGTGCTCCAGCTCCTGACTGGTCAACACGTTCGGCAGTTCGCCGTAGCCGTATTCTCCTCGCGGGTCGTGCAAGTTGGCGCCGAAGGCCAGGATGATCGCCCCGACCGGCAACGTTTGGATTTCGGATTTCGGATTTCGGATTTCGGATTGGGGGATACCCGCCGACTGGGAATCCGCAATCCGCAATCCGCAATCCGCGGTTCCCTTCGTGGCTTGGTGGCTTCGTGGGGTGGCACGGGCGTCCCGCCCGTGATCCACCGGCGGGCGAGACGCCCGCCCTACCCCCGTCGCTTCACGCTTAAGGGTCACCTCGAAGTTACCCACGAAACCGGCGATGCTCTCGACTGCGGTGTTCAACAGGACGCGGGCGCCGCTCTCCGTCAGCCGTTTGAGCTTCCGTTGCAACACGTCGGCCGCAGGGCGCATGTTCGGATAGAGGTATTTCAGGTTGGGTTTTGCGAGTCGCCCACCCAGCCGGCCCTCCTTCTCGACCAGCGTGACTGGGAAGCCCTGTACGGCCAGGTCGGTGGCGGCCTGAATGCCGGCGATCCCGCCCCCGATCACCAGGGCCGCGCGCGTCATCGGCACTTCACCTTCCTGGAGCGGCTCCAGATGGCGCGCCCGGGCAACGCCCATCCGGATCAATGTGCGGGCCTTCTCCTGGGCCGCCCGCGGTTGGTGCGCGTGAACCCACGAGCACTGATCCCGAATGTTGACCATCTCGAGCAGGTATGGGTTGAAACCGATCCGCGCGCACGTCTGGCGGAAGATCGGCTCGTGCGTGCGCGGCGTACACGCGGCAACGACCACACGGTTCAGTTTGTGCTCGCGGATGAGTTCGACGAGCTCGTCTTGTCCCGTGGCGGAACACGCGAAGAGATGGTTCCTGCTGACGACCACGTCCGGGATGTTGGCCGCGTGCCGGACCAGGTCGTCAATGTCGAGCACGCCGGCGATGTTCACGCCGCAGTGGCATACCATCACGCCGACGCGTGGCGGACCGGAGAGATCGAGCGGTTCGACGGGCTGCTCTTCCTCCTCCACGCGGTGTCCGGTCAGGAATAACTGGGCCCGGGCGGCCGTCGCCGACGCTTGCGCCACGCAGTCCGGAATCACCTGCGGGCCCACGGCGCTGCCGCAGACAAAGATTCCGTCGCGCGTCGATTCCACGGCGGAAACAGCGGGATCGCGGCGCGCGATGAAACCGTACTGGTCCGTTTCGATCTGCAGCAGCTCGGCCAGTTTCATTGCGCCGTCGTTCGGCGCCGCGGCGACCGAGAGAACGACCAGATCAGCGGGGATGCGCTTCTGCTGATGCCCCAGGGTGTCTTCCACGAAGACTTCGAGGGTGTCATCCACGGGCGAGACGCCCGTGCCACCCGGGATGCCGGTGCCACCCGGGGCGCGTTCGATCTTGGCAGGACGGCCACGCACGTATTTGGCGCTGTTTTCATCTCGGGATCGCTGCACGAAGTCGTCAAAGCCCTTACCGAACGCCCGCAGGTCGGTGTAGAGGATGGTCACCTCCTCGACCTCGGGATCGTGTTGCCGCACCAGCATCGAGTCCTTCACCGCGTTCATGCAGCAGAAGCGGCTGCAATAGGGCCGGCCCCCCTCGCCGCGGGCACCGACGCACTGGATGAACACGATCCGCTTCGGGGTCTTCATGTCCGACGGCCGCACCACGTGGCCTTGGGTGACGCCCGAGGCGTTGAGCATCCGCTCGAGCTCCAGACTGGTGACCACGTTGGGGAACCGGCCGTAGCCGTAGTTGCCCAGCTTCCGCGCGTCGAACTCCTGGAACCCCACGGCGACGAGGATCGCGCCAACGTCCCGCTCGAATTCCTCCGGCTCCATGTCGAAGTCGATCGCGTCAACGTCGCAGGCCCGCATGCAGTGACCGCAGACCAGGATGCTGCCGCGGTACTCGGGGTGCTTCTTCTTCTTGACCTTCTGGATTCGCTCGAGGCGCTGCCGCTGTTTCTCGCTGAGGAAACCCCCGAGGTTGAGGCAGGCCTCCGGGTCGATCACATACGTCGCCGGCACCGACTGCGGGAACGGCCGATAGATTGCCTTGCGGGCTTTCAGGCCGACGTCGAATTCATTGCCCCCGACATGTGGGCAGGCGTCCACACACAGCCCGCAGGCGACGCACAGATCCTCGCGGACATAGCGCGGGCTCTTGCGCACCCGGACATGAAAATCACCCGGTTTCCCCTCGCAGCCGATGACTTCCGCGTTTGTGACGATCTCGATCAGGGGATGCCGACCGGCATCCATGGCCTTCGGCCCGAGAATTCATATCGAGCAGTCCATCGTGGGAAACGTCTTGTCGAGCTGGGCCATGCGGCCGCCCAGCGTCGGCGACTTTTCCACGACGGTCACGCGGATGCGGGCATTGGCCAGGTCGAGGGCTGCCTGTATGCCGGCGATCCCCCCGCCGATGACCAGGGCCCTCTTGTCCGTCACCGACTCGAGCACATCGTCCGGTTCTGCGAACTGCGCGTCCACGCGCTTATACCTCCGAAACCTCTCGGGTACCGGCGTTCAGCCGGTGGAATTCACAGGCAAGGTGCCGGTGCGAGAATTCTGGGATGACCGTTTACCCCGCCGGCTCCGCGGCGACGGGTGCTTCCGCTTGCTGGCCATCTTTTTTCTCAGCGTATTCTTCGTCGAAATACGCGCAACCGGCGTCAAACGCCTTCAGGTTCAACTCTTCCGTCCCGGCTGGTACGGAAGCCTTCACCGCGCTGCGCATCTGGTCGCGGGACACGAGCCGGGTCACCGCCGTGAAAAGGCCCAACATGACGATGTTCTGGACGATCGATCGTCCCAGCGACTCGGCGATGCGGGTGGAGGGGATACCGAACGCCGGCTGCCCTTCTTTGAAGCTCGCGTGGACCAGGTCTTTCTCATAGATCAGGATCCCGCCGTCCTTCAGTTCGTTGTGATACTTCTCATAGCCCTCGGCGGACATGGCCACGAAAGCGTCCGGCCGCTGGATGTACGGGTAGAGCACCTCGGCGTCCGAAACCACCAGCATCGCGCTGCAAGCCGAGCCACGCGCCTCGGGGCCGAAACTCTGGATCATCGTGGCGTGTTTGTTGGCGTTGATGGCGCAGGCGCGGCCGATGATGTAGCCCGACAGCACCACGCCCTGGCCGCCAAAGCCGGTGATGCGAATCTCCGTCCTATTCATGGATCATTCCTCCCTCCGGCGGCATCGGCACATACCTGTCGCCGAGGGTCTTACGGTAATGTTCATCCATCAAGTCGGTGAAGGTAGGCTGTTCGTCGTCTACGAACTTGCCGCAGATAATCTTGCCCTGAAAGTCAATACCCACCTCGGCCGGATCCGCTCCGTGCCGGATCTCCGAGTGGTCGTGGTAGTACTGCAACAGGTTGAAGCCCGTGCCGAGCCGGTTCAACCGTGCATACAGCGTCGAGCAGGGCGCGATGGCTTCGATAAAGCGGAAACCCTTGCGCTGGATCGCTTCTTTGAACGCCTTCGCTAACCGCCGAACTTGCAGGCTGGTCCAGCGGGCCACGTAGGTCGCCCCGCAACTCGCTGCCAGGTGCACTAGGTTGAACGGCCGCTCGAAATTGCCGTACGGCATCGTCGAGGTCCGCGCCGTCAGCGGGGTGGTCGGCGCGTTCTGCCCGCCGGTCATCCCGTAAATGAAGTTGTTCACGAGAATGACCAGCAGGTCCATGTTCCGCCGCGCGGCGTGGATGAAGTGGTTCCCGCCAATGCCAACCAGGTCTCCGTCACCCGAGAAGACGGTGACCAGCAGTTCCGGTCGGCCGAGCTTCAACCCGGTGGCGAAGGGCACGGCCCGCCCGTGCGTGGTATGGAAGGCGTCCAGCTTCATGTAGCCGGCGACCCGGCCGGTGCAACCGATGCCGGATACGATCGCGACCTTGTTCACATCGACTTGCGTCTGTTCCAGCGCGGTTGCAAAGCACTTGACCACCGTGCCGATGCCGCAGGTCGGGCACCAGATATGCGGGATGCGATCCATGCGCAGGTAGGGAGCAATCGGATGCTCTTCGGTCACGAGGGTATCTGGTTCTGCTACCTGTGTGCTCATTTCGCTGCTCCCACGATTGCCTCGCAAATCTCATCCGGGTTGTGCACCCCGCCACCCCCGTGCGACACGGGGATTGCTGCGGCTTTCCCCGCGGCACAGCGTTCCACCTCGAGAACGATCTGCCCGTAGTTGATCTCCGGGACGACAAAGGCCTTGATCTTCCCAGCCAGTTCGCGGATGCGTTTCTCCGGGAACGGCCAGACCACAATCAGCCTGATGACCCCGACCTTCAGGCCCTTCTTCCTCGCCAGCTCAATGCCCATCCGGGCCACCCGCGCCGTGATTCCGTAAGTCACGACCACCACGTCGGCCCCGTCCGTGTGTTCTTCATCAAAGCGGACGATCTTCTCGGCATTGTCTATGATCTTCTCCACCAGCCGCCGAACGCATTTTTCCTGGCATTCCGCGCTCATGATCGGGTAGCCGCGCTCGTCGTGCGTCAGGCCGGTGGTGTGGAAGCGATAGCCGTCGCCCGCCCGGGCAAATTCCGGAATGTATCTGCCGTTGACGCGATACGGTAGGAATTGCTCAGGCGGTTCGGCCGTGAGCGTGCGCGGCACGACCTCGATCTGCTCAGCCGGCGGAATGACGACCTTCTCGGTCATGTGCCCCACGCATTCATCCATCATGAACATCACCGGCACCCGGTAGAGTTCCGAGAGGTTGAAGGCGTCGATCGTCAGGTCGAACGTCTCCTGCGGCGATTGCGGGCTCAGGGCGATGAGCTCGTAGTCGCCGTGCGAACCCCAGCGGGCCTGCATCATGTCGGCCTGCCCGACCATGGTGGGCAGGCCGGTGGACGGCCCGCCGCGCTGCACGTTCACGACCACACAAGGGACCTCCATCATTGCCGCCAGCCCGATGTTCTCCATCATCAGGCTGAAACCGGGCCCGCTGGTGACCGTCATGGATTTCGTGCCGGTCCAGGACGCGCCTGCGACGGCGGCCATACTGGCGAGCTCGTCCTCCATCTGGATGAACGTACCGCCCATCATCGGGAACCTGCGCGAGATGCGCTCCACCACCTCCGTCGAGGGGGTAATGGGGTAGCCGGCCACGAAGCGGCAGCCGGCCGCCATCGCTCCCTCGCCGCAGGCAAAGTCGCCGTCGAGGTAGTGGGCGCCGCTCAGGACGCCCGCAGGGTCAGCTTTCAATGGCTTTCCTCCTTTGCTACTGCGTCACCGACGGTTCTGAGGCGGCGTCGCCTGGCCGGACCGGCCCGCCGGCTTGCGCGTCGGCCTTGCCGTCGGGCAGCGGCAGGCTGTAAATGGCAAAATCCGGACAGATCATCTCGCAAAGATTGCAGTTGACGCATTCGCCGTGCTTGACCACCTTGGGCGGGTGATATCCTTTCCGATTGAACTCCTCGGACATCACCAGCACGTCTTTCGGGCAGTATTCGACGCAGAAGCCGCAGCCCTTGCAGCGCTCAGCGATGATACGCACCTCGCCGCGGGGGATCTTGACCTGATCGAAGTCCAACGGTTTTCGCCAGTATTTCATTTGACGTTCCCCAGAACCTGACCATACGAGGCTCATGACATTTCCTAAGCGTCGGTTGCGCCCGAGCGTGTTTGCCGGGCCTTCTGGTAGGGGCAGCCACCGTGGATCTGACCCAGCGCGCAGCCGCTCTCGATGTAAACGGCACAGCGCAGGCAGAACTCGCTCTCGGACGCCTCCAGACAAAGCAGCGCGAGCGCAAAGCGCTCGAGAAGCTGAGAGAGCTGCTCGATCTCCTCCGGTCGGAAACTCTCGAGCACCGGGGACAGGCGCGTTACCTTGAGCTCTTCGTACTTGCGCACCAGCCGGCGGCCCTTGGGGCTGACCGAAAGCAAGGTCGCTCGGCGGTCACCCTTGGATGGCCGACGGACCACCAGCCCCAGCCCCTCGAGCTTATCGACGTTTTTCGTGGCGGCGGGCGGGCTTACTCCGAGAAAGTCGGCCACCTCTCCGAGTTGGTGACGGCCGTTGAATGCCATCAGCTTGAGCAGGTGGAATTGCGAGACCGTCAGCGGGAAGGAAGTGACCTCGCGAAGGAGCTTCGCCTCCAGAATCTCGCGGACCGCCGACGCGAAGATGTGACTGTACCGGACGAGGCGATGGAGGTCCGCGCTACCGCTGGTGTTCTCAGCACCCTGAGCGTCTCTCGCCGAACCGCGATTGGCAGCCTGTCGCGACACCTTTTTAACCCGCTTAGTATTTAACTCCCTAAACAATTTACGTCCGACACAATCATTTGTCAACCCCGCGTAGGAATGACAGCGCCCCGCTGCGGGCATCGGGCGGACCGCCCCCGTCCGGCGTCGGACGACCAGGCCAGCCGTCGCGCAGACCCGTCGCGACACGGGCCTTAGGCCACGCCGTCATCCGGAACCCGAAACGCCGCCTGCATCGTCTGCAGGATCCATTCCTCCATGATCCGGGTCAGGTCGGGCACGTTATTGGTCATGATGGCCAGGTTGCGCTTGGTGCCCCCCCGGTCCTTGACCCACTCCTTGAGTACCGCAGCGGTGACAAACCCCAGCCTGCTGAACATCTTGACGGAGCCCACGTCGTCTTCGATGACATGCGTCTGGAGCTTTTCCAGACCGCGCTCCTCCGCCAGGCCGACCAATTCGCGGGTGAGGACCGTGCCGAGCCCGACCCGACGGTGCGTCCGCGCGGTTACCAGGCGAACCTGGCCCGCATGCTGCGACCAGCCGTGGGTCGCTAGGTGAAGCGTGGCGTCGGCGACGATCTTGTCCTCGTCCTCAGCGACCAGCGGGATTACGCGGTTGAAGTCCAAATTCGCGACCCACGCGCCCACGATCTGCGGATCAGTGACGTCGTGCCGCAGGAAGAGCCGGTCCTCTTCGGGCAACGTCTGGAAGAACCCGAAAAGCTTGTCAAAGTCGCCGTCGGCCAGCGGGCGGACCGTGACGCTGCGGCCGTCCCGGAGCGTGACCTTCTTCGGATACGCGTGGTTAAGCATGCTGTGCCTCCCTTCGTCGCGACGCTACGCGTATGCGGCCGGAGGTGCCATGGTGGTCATATCGGAACAAGCACCGGCCGGGCCCGCAGGTCGCGCGCACTCACAGACCGCCCTGTTTACACTTGGCGATGTGTCCGAGCCGCGTGCTCCTGACAGGATGCCACCCCTGATGCTCGGGACGGACCGCCATGTGCTGACCCACGCCAACCCGTACTCCGCTACTGACGGCAGCGTACCATGCCCCGGGCCCGATCACAAGTGACTTGGCGAGCCAAAAGTCGCCTGGCGCAACGCCCTGTCATTCCGGCGCCGCGAGCAATAGCCGAGCAAGGGACGATCGGCCCACTCGTCAACGGCGCGCACGAGGCGCGCGAAGGGTATTTGCGCGCCGACCGTCACGAAAACCATAGGACGCCTCCCAGGTAGCTCGGTCGATCGGACCGCGCCAAGTGCGGCCACCGTGTCAACCAGAGGTCGGCGTGACGGGCGATGCGCTCGCCGGAGAGAGAGAGTCGTTCGACATTGGCGATGCTGTCGATCCAGATCGTTTGTGCGCCGAGCAGCTTGCCCAGGCGCAGCCCGACGTAACCCGGGGCCGCACCGGTGACGGGCCGTGCCCCGAGCTGCCGCGCACGGAGGCACAGGTCCGCCTCTTCGCCGTACATGAAGAACCCTGGATCGAAGCCGCCCAGCCGTTGCCACAGTTCGCGGTGAATGAGGAACAAGCAGTCGCTGACGATGTCTACTTCTCGCACAGTGTCACGCTGCCAGCGCCCCAGCGACTCCGGGTCAAAGACCGCGCTGCGGCGAAAGAGCGCCGCAAATCCGACGGCGTGACAGAACGTGCTCCAGGGTGTTGCTCTGCCGCCCGCGCCGCTTGGTTGGGCTGGCTTTGGCAGACCACCCGGTTCCGCACGACCGTTTCAGGCACCAGGCGGGTGCGCTGCGCGACGACGCACTGCGCGATCACGGAGTGGCGCCCGCGCACGCCCCGGGCGTCTTGGGTGACGCCGCTACCGAGCATGCAGTAGGTGCAGCTTTTTGCCGGCAGTGTGACTATCTGCTTGAGAATCGCCCGACGCGAGTTCTCTGGGAGGATCTGGAAGCAGATGTTTGATCTTTGGGAGAACCTTGGAAAGGAACGTGTCCACCAATTCCGGCGCCAGCGTCTTGCCGGCCTCGCTTCGGAGAACGTCCACTGCCTGTTCAACCGACATCCGATCGCGGTACGGCCGGTCGGAGATGAGGGATTCGAACACGTCCGCGACCGCAATGATCCTGGCCACCAGCGGGATCTGCTCCCCGCGGAGCCCGTCGGGATAGCCGCTTCCGTCCCAATGTTCGTGGTGGTGGCGGACCGGCGGCAACAAGACCTCCGAACCGTCCAAGGGCGTGACGATCCGATCACCGATGGCCGGGTGCTCCTGAATGCGGCTGAACTCCTCGGTGGTCAACGCGCCCGGCTTATTGATGATCTCGTCGGGGACCCCGATCTTGCCGATGTCGTGAAGCAGGCCGCCGTAGGCGACTTCCTTGACGTCCGCTTCGGGCAGGCCGCGGGCGCGGGCCAATAATTCGGCCAGCTTGGACACGTTGCACGAGTGATTGGAGACGAACGCATCCTTCGCCTCGATGGTCTGCACGAGCGACGCCAGCGTGCGGCGAAACGCATTGGTCCGTTCCTGACGGGACTCGCGGAGCTTGTCTGCCATGGTATGGAACGCGACCACCAAGTCGCCGACGGCATCGCCGGGCTCGCACTCGATACTGGCGGCGCTCCAGCGTTCCTCGGCGACGGCGTGCGTTGCGGCTTTCAGCGCTCGAATCGGCTTGGCCGCCGTTCGCCCAGCCATAAGTCGAACCGGCACAAAGACCAACACGGCCGCCAAACCGCCGAGCACAGCGATTTGTCTCGCCTGGTTTTTGGATCCGTTCACCGACGCCGTCGCGAGCGATAGTTCGTCCCCGAGGCGCGTAATGTTGTTTCGTACCACGAACAGGGTCGCCTGCAACGCGCGGTCGAGCGGTCCGCCGGCGGCGAGGAGGGCATCCACGTCATCGGCGTTCGCTTGAATCTTCTGTCTCACGTCGCGAATGTGCATGTACGGTTCAACGAGTCGTGTAAGCCCCGAAACTTTAAGCCCCGAGCGCCCCAGATCATGCAGTGCAGATTCAATGTACCCAAGCTCGGTGTCCAGGACCGCCACTTTGGCATCCCGATCCAACGACCCGCTTTTCAGGTGATCGCTGCTGGCACGAACGTCACGTTCCAGGGCCCGGAATCGCTCGAGTTCGGCCGGCATCTGCAACACCTCGGCCGAGTACTGCTCGCCCATGTCGGTTACGGTGGTGACGTGAAGGATGGCGACCACAATGAGCAAGAGAAAAAGAATTGCGAAGGCCGTGTCGATCGGCTTGAAGGTTATCTTAGACGCCATGATACCACTGGCTCCTGGTAACGGTTTGACACCGCGGGCGAAGCTAGGGTCGCGGTAAAGGAACGATCCACCGCGTTCCGCTCTGCTCGACGACGATGTCGGATTCACGGATTTCGACAATGTGCAGGCCGTCGGCACCGGACGGCGATCCGAGTCTCGCGCCCGCGAAAACGATGAACTCTTTGCCGTCGACTTCGACCACGGCCATCGAGCCCTTTGTGCCGCCCTTCATCAGGCCGACGAGCTTCACGTCGGCGGCCTGCACGGTGGCGGTGGCGGCTGGCCGATCGTTTGGCTCCGGCTTTGGCGGCGCGAACGGATTGGCCCGCGCCTCGAACGGAAGAACGTAACTGGGCAGCGTCTCAGAGGTCCTGGCAAAGACAGGTTTGGCCTGCCAGGGGTTCGGTCGCTTGGCCGGCGGTGCGGCCGGGCCGGGCTCCGCGGAGAGCTTCGCAGGGGGCTCCGCAGCGGTCCCCGACGGCCGACACCCGGCGACCCCTGCACCCCATGGCAAAACGAACAGCGACGCAACATACACGGCCCGGCGACGGGAAGAGCTGTTGCCGAGGCCGCGTGGAACAGGACACCGGTCTCGTTGGGTGCCACGGGCAGCTTGTCTGCCCGTGCCCAACACTGGCGGGCAAGCCGCCAGTGGCACCCGCGCGTTGGAACGGACCGGCTCCGAGCGCTCGGGATGGCGCGCATTGCTCATGACTGCGCATCCGTGAATGAGGGCGGCGGCCCAGACAGGATGCCTATGCCGCCGTTCGTCGGGCCATACCACTACTAGTGCGCATGGCCGGCGACGCGATGGTTCCCGGATACTGCATCCAGCGCATAAGCGGTGTTATCGACCGGGCAAACCGGAATCCCTTCGGGGAAGTAGTCCGCATCCGCCGCGATGTCAGTCAGGGCGTCCAAAGGCCAGGTGCCCTTCTCGAAGTACCACTTCTCCACGGCGGTGTTGATGGAGGCCTTGTTCTGGTAGCACGCGTTGGTCTTGGCCGTCGCCGAGCTCACCAACACGCGCGGCACCACAACGACCGCCAGAATCCCCAGAATCACCACAACTGCCAGAATCTCAACCAGCGTAAAGCCGCCTCTTCTTCGGCCGAACGTTCGTCTCATGCGTCACCTCTCGTTTGCCGCCAATTTATCCCGATCCTGGTGGTCTCCTGCGGCTGGGAGACCGGGCCCATTGCTGTCTGACCTCAGCGCGACATGGTCTGCGGTCTGCTGTCCGCGCCGTCCGGCTCACTACCGAATCGGCCGTTCAGACGCTGTTGGATCATCGGCTAACCAGGAAACCGGATTCAGTTTCTCCACGCAACATACGATTCACACGATTGGAAAGCAAAAGGAACTGTCGGGGTGCGCGCGCACGCTGGAGCCGGCAAAGGTACCCGGCAGCGTCGGCCCGGTCCCGGCGGGCGAACCCACGTGGGCGTCCGAGAAAAGCTGATGGGAGGGAACCTGGTGTGCGGGGGCAGGGGGTGGGGTCCACCCGAACAGCTCTGCCCCATAACTCGTCGGAGCGAAAACGTTTACCCCGGGCGACCGCGAAACAGATTGAAGGTCCTAATATCCAGCTCCAAGACGAGCTCTTCGCTCGTGTCCGGCGGTGGGTGAAGGCGCAGCGAGGAAAGCTGGAGAGTCCGGAGCTCGTTCTCCAGCGCGGAAAGGAACTCTAAGAGATTCTGGAAGGAGCCTTGGATCGATATCGATGAGATTTGCTCCTCAACTTCCCACTCCGGCTGCCTGGTCGCGCTCCTCGCGTTCCTGCTTGCCCTGCCCAGCACTTCGTCGAGCGACTGTCGACTAACCGGGCCGGGGCGGATGGCGCGAAGCCGGCACCCGGCGCCGCGGACCATCCGTGTGATGTCCTGCTTGAATGTCGACAGCGCGTCGGAGGGAACCAGGGCCGCCTCCAAGTCCGCCATCTGATCTTCCATTTGTGTGACGCGTTCGGCCAGCATCCGGGCGCGTTCGGGCAACTCGGCCCGCGACGCCAGCTTCGCCCGGAATTCTCCCAGCTCGCGATATTGTGCAATCGAACGGTCCACATCGGGAAGTACCAGCACCCCTAGCAGAACGAGTCCCCACGCAATGCCAAACCATCGTTTTCGCTTTGCAGTAAGAAGTGTTGCCACGAGCGACTCGTTCATCCTCACGGTCTCCTACGTACTTGATACGTCCGGCGCGGGCAGGCCGGAGATCACCGTGCACTCGAGCGAGAACTCAGTAACGACGGCGTTGCCGTCCTGGGAACTGGTTGTACTGGTAATCGTGACGCTATCGAACAAGGGCGCGCCCTCCAGGTCCTTGCGGAATTGATAAACCAGCGCCTCGTCGTAGGCGGCACCTTCGATCGTGAGCTGTCGTTCCGCCGTTACTCGAACGCTCGCGAGCCACAGCCGGTCCGGCACGCAGACACGAATCGTCTCCAAGAGCCCCTTCCAACTCCGGTCCTGAAAGTTCTGCACGAGCTCGCCGAGGCGCACGGCACGCTGCTCGGTCTGGATCACTTGCATTTGGAGTTCCCGGTATGTCGTCTCGACCGGCGAAGGCCGGTCGGCTTCGATGCGCAACTGGGCCAACGCGCTCGCCAAATGCCCTTGGGCGAAATAGACCGCCCCCCAAATTCCTAGAGCGGCGAGCGTCGGCCAAAGCACGGTGCGAAAAAGGGTCCCCACCATCGGACGACGCTGAACCTCGGGCTCGGAAGTCAGGTTTGGCCCGACCACCTTGCTGCATTCGCTCGTCAGACCGGCAGCAGCCCCGAGCGCAACGGCGTGCGCTTCCTTCACCGCAAGATCGTCGGAAGGAACAGCCAGGGCCGTGCTTACGGCTTCGCCGATCCTCAGCAGGCCGGCCTGGAAGTCCGGAGAGCCCTCCAGCGCCTCGATGTGGGGACGAAGCAGATCTTCCGGACCGCACATGATGATTTGGCGCACCTCTTCGGATGCGCCGAAGGCCCGCAGATAGTGACGCGATGTTTTCTCCAGCTCCCTGGTAAGAGTGGCAGCCCGTTCGCGCGCTTGAGATTCAGAGCCCAGACCTGGTGCCGGCAGGGGACGGCGACTGACGAGCACATGTCCGTCAGAGACGACGCCGATGTCAATCCCACTTGTGTCTACCAGGACAAGCAAGACGACTTTGCCATTGAGCTGGCCCGTGACGGACGCCACTCGCGTCAGCGCGACCAGCGCCGGCTCGATCACTTTCACGCGCAGCCCGACTTGCTCTACGGTCTTGACAAGCGGATCGATCATAGTCGCCGCCGACACACCGAGCAGAGCATGGGTGCGACCGTCACCCAGGCGGTAAAGGTGCTCTCCGACGACCCGGTCGCCCAGGCCGAAATGAACATAACTGATCGAACGCTCGGTGGCCTGTTGCAGTTCCGTACGGACCAGGTCGTCCGCGCCGACGAAGTAGCGCAAGACCAAGCGGGATCCGCCAACTGCCACAGCGGCTTGTCCCCCGCCAATGCCCAAACGCGCCAGGGTGGCCTTGAAGAGGGGCACCAGGCGCGAGACAGGCGGCAGCCTCGCTGGCGCGCGGGCGTCGGCCTCCGGAATCGCGATCTCCGCCCACTGGAGGCGCCGAGCGCCGCCGGAACGAGAGTCTGCGCTCGTTCCGGTGATTGCGGCCATTCGAATGCGGTCGCCCGACAACTCGAAGCCGACCAGACAATCTTTGGACTTCACGCTTGCCACGATCGATTACCCATATAACACTCCGCCGAAGGCGGACCCGACGACTTCATCGATCAACGGGCGAGCTACGGAGCCACCGTAATGGTGGCCCGAACCGTCTTGGACAGGCCAGCGACCGTGCCCGTGCACGTGACGATGACCTCTCCGCTGCCCCCGTCGGCGACGGTGACGACGTATACGGACCCGGAGGCGGGCGGGAACTCCACGCCGGGCGCGGGGAAGCCGGCCCGCCAGGTCCGGTCCGCCCGAAGCATGGCGAGCGCGTGCTGGATCCCGGCATCGGCCGCATAGAGCGCCTTGCTGAGGCTGAGCGTGTTGCGTGTGATCGCCATTTCCGTGGTCCCAACTTCGAGCGCGAGAATGACCAGCGACGAGACGATCACCATCGCGAAGATGCACACGAGCAGCGCGGCCCCCCGGGCACAGTGCGCTGGACCGCGCATTCTTTTAGGGTTTGGGATTTCGGATTTCGGATTGGGGATTGCGGATTGGGCTCGGCTTCTCGGTCCGCAATGCGCAATCCGCAATCCGCAATCGACAGCCTGCATGGCGATGAGCCTCACAGCTCCTCCCACAGGACCACGACAGCCTGGTTGGGCGGCACATAACGCACCTCGAGCGCCGCGCCGTCGACATAGATGTCCCCGTCACTGTCAGCCTTTTTCTTGGCGTGAAATCGCACCTCACGCGAGTTGACGCTCGGCCACGTCCAGCTCTCGTGATTCGAGAAATCCAGGGACACCGTCCCCTGATTGACGACGCCAACGTGCTGATTCAGCGCGGCGATCGGCACATCTTCTCGGTGTTCTTCGGTGCCCCCGGTCAGCCTCAAGCGCGAGGAGAACTCGTCGTCCACGAACGTCGCGGTGACGTAGAAGTCGATCAAGAGGCGGACGCGGACGATTGTCCCCAGGTCCTCCCACGAGCCGGTGTAGGAGTAGCTTTGGCGGTCGTCCACCTTCTCGAAGGTGGAGTGAGCATAGGTGCCGTCCGGTGCACCCACGGCTCCCATTTGGCTGAACCACTCGTTGGCCCCGGTACCCAATCCTGTCATCCAAAAGGTTTGAGTGAGTGGGGCGGTCTCGAACGTGCGGATCTTCACCGAATCCAAGTGGATCGTCGTGCCCCCGCTGCCGGCGTCCCGATTGGTGATCTCCACGCGGGTGCCGGTGAGGTCCTCGTACGTCCAGGCGGCGAAATCGTCCGTCACGTCCACCCAGAACCAGTCCGTGTTATTGTCAAAGCGTTTGAGTGCTCGTTTCCCGAAGGAGTGCATGGGCCCCGTCGATGTACGAGCGAGCTGCACGTCAAGAAAGTCGTCGCCCATTGGGGTGTCGGTTTTCAGGTACAAGCCGACGAGCACCGTGCCCACCGAACCCGTATACCCGGTCGGATCAAAGCCGAATGCCCTGACCGTGGCCCCCTGAGGTCCGCTGCTCAGCAGGCCGTCCGGCGGGCCGATGAGGTAACCATGGTTCTGCCAGCCGATGGGCGTACTGGAATTCGTTGCATAGAAGTCGCTGAATTCTGCCGCCAGCGCGTCCTGCTGCTTGCGGATCCAGACCGTCGAGGAAAGTGTGAAAGGCGTGCCCTGCACCGGAACCGTGACCGACGCCGTCGTGCGGATCATCCGAACGTCAGCCGGTACGGTCGTAGGCGTAACGCCGTCGATTTTGAAGCACTCGAACTTGAGCGAGTCGATGCCGGTCGCCAACAGATGGGTCGGTGCAGTTCCGTTGATTTCGTAGCGAACGACCCGATCCACGTTATCGTGGTACCATTTGACGACGCTGTCGTCGGGCAGCGTGATCTCCAGGTTGCCCGACGTATCGGTTGGGCCGCTGACGTAGAGGACGTTGCGGCACATGCGCAGGTGGCGCGTGACGTGCGCCAGCGTTCCCCCGAGGTGTTGCAGCATGTCCGAGCGACGATCCTGAACGTCCCAGGCCTGCCACGACGTTCGTACGATTTGCGCCCCCAAGACCGAGATCAGCGACATCAGCGACAGTGCCAACAGCGTCTCCAATAGCGTCATCGCCCGTGTCGATGGTGGCACAGGCGTCGGGTGGCATGCCCGCGTCTTCGCGGTCGGGTGGCATGCCCGCGTCCTCGCGGGCATGTCGATTCGTTGACGCTGGAAGCATGGCCATGGCAGGGCGGCAGGGCCAAGCGTAGCGCGGCCAGGAAGGAACGCAGAAGTAGGCATGCCCGCGCCTTCGGCTTGGGCAGGGCACCCGCCATGGCACCCGCGCCCGCACGCGCGCGGATGTGGATTTCGGTCTCCGGGCGTCAAGATTCGATACTCCGGGCCATCTTGGTGTAAAGCTCGACCAGCGTTTCGTTCGCGTCGATGGTCAGGTTCCCGTTCTCGTCGTGCCACACGCCGACCGCGATGGCCATCAACAGGTCGGGAATTCCGCCCTCGGACGCCGCGTCGGTGCGGACGATTTCGTAGGCGATCTCCGGCAAGCCTTGCGACGCAAACGTGCCGGTCTCTTGCGCAGTCGTGAAGCCGCCGTTGATCACCGCCATCTGCTCCTCAATGGTCTGCATCGCCAGCAGGACCAAGGTTCTGTCCATCTCGAGGTGGCGGCGCAGCGTCATCGAGTCGGCCAGATATTTCGTCGCCGGCACGATGCAGATCGCCAGCACGACGATTGCGGCGACTAGCTCCACAAATGTGAAGCTGCGACGTTGTCGTTGGACACTCACGGTGCGCTCACCGTCGTTGTTCCGGTGGCGGCGATGACCGTCACCGTATAGTTCTTAGTCGATCCCGAGACCACACACGTGTACGCCCCCAGGGCCGCACCTGTCGGCATAAACTCGGCGCGCGTTGTCGCGCTGGTGGCGGCAACGCCCGAATCGAATGTCCGATAGGTCTCGACCGGAATATCAGTGGGGCTGGCCGTTCGATAGATCGTGTAGCCCAGGAGGGTGGTTCCATCGGCATCGAATCCCAGATAATGGTTCGTTCCCTCGGCAATCGCCAGAACGCGAGCGTGCCGCAAGTCAAGGGCCAGTCGCCGCGCTACGGCCCGGGCGCCGGGGTTGCCGATGCTCCACGGCCCGATGCGCACAATGACCACAGCCGAGAGGACGCCGATCAGCGCGACGACCACGAGCAACTCGACCAGGGTCATGCCGCCGGGTTGAGTCCGCCGATAGCGGAAAAACGGCGCGCATCCCGGTCGTGTAATCAGGGTCCGTCGCTCGCGCTTGGAGATCGGAGGCCGCGGGGTCATTGTGAACGCCACCGGTGTCACCCTATTTGGCTACCTGCTTGAACATGTCGAAGATCGGCAGATAGATTGCCAGCGCGATAGCCCCGATGACGAACGCCATCGCGACTGTGACCAGCGGCTCAACCAGCGTGCTCATGCGCTGCGCGCGCCGCTTAAGGTCTTTCTCAGTGTATCGACTGACTTGCACGGCCATCTTCCCGAGCTCGCCGCTTTTTTCGCCGAGACTCATCATCCGGGTCAGCAGCGGCGGGAAGAGAGACCGATATTCGCTGAGCTTGCTGCCGAGGCCTTCTCCGCGGGCTACTGCCAGCCGTAGCTCGCGCACCATCCCCGCGTATTCCGAGTGACGGACCACGCGTTCGGTCAACGTCAGAGCCTCCTTGATGGACAGGCCGGCGGCGAGCAGGCTCCCGAACGCCTCCACGAACCGGCCCACCATGGCGCTGCGAACTATCGGTCCGAGGAGGGGGAGTCGGAGCAGCAACCGATCCTGGAACGCCTGCACCCGCGAGTGTTGACGAAAATGCCGATAAAGCAACACTGCGCCGGTGAGCAGCCCCAGTCCGATCCACCAGGTGTTCACGGCGATGCGGCTCACTGCGATCAGGGCTTGCGTGATCAGTGGCAGTGGCATGCCCGCTTTTGCATAGGTCTCCTCAAAAACGGGTACCACAAAGATCATCAGGAAGACCACTGCGGCCACGCCGAGTGCGCTGACGATCGCCGGGTAGGTGAGCGCCTGCCGGATTTGGGCTTTCGTCTCCCGCCGCTTCTCAATGTTTTCCGCGATGCGCTCCAGGGCCGGCGGTAAGGTGCCGCTCGTTTCCCCCGCCCGCACCAAACTGATGATCATCGGCGAGAAGCAATCGGGATGCTTGGACAGCGCGGTCGAAAAGGAGCTTCCGGACCGTATGTCGCGAGCGAGCGTCTCCAGCGTCGGCGCCGAGTTACTGAGGCTGTCATCCGTGGCCAGGGCTTCCAACGTTTTGATCAGCGGAACACCGCTGTTGACCAGCGTCGCGGTGTTCGAGAAGAACGCAACCAGGTCCGTCTCCGAAAAGGGCTTGCGTCGCCTCGCGCCGGCAATGCCGCTCGGCGCCGCCGCCCGCGCAGCGCCGGCGCGCGATTGGAATCTCGTGCCGGCCTCAGCCCCGACAACCTTTACCGACTGGCCGTCCGAATTATGCGAGGCAATGACTCTCATCCCGCCAAACCCAAGAGGTT
>JBHHZX010000028.1:0-18093 GCA_046758265.1 Phycisphaerae bacterium | reverse complement strand
GACGAAACGTCGGCTTGGCAAGGCTTGGTTTTCTCCTCCGTGAATGCGCGCGACAGCGGGCGCGGCCGCTACTGCACGAGTCGATGCATTTCCGCTTCGGGGATTTCGTAGTTGCCGTAGACGTTTTGCACGTCTTCGTGCTCTTCGAGGTCCTCGATGAGCTTCATCAGCTTCCCGGCGTTGTCGCCTTCGAGGGTGACGGTAGAGGATGGCTCCATCGACAGTTCGGCGCTTTCGGGGGTAATGCCGGCGTCGGCCAGCGCCTGGCGGACGTCGTTGAACACGGAGGGATCGCAGCTCAACTCAAATGCGTCGCCTTCCTGCTTGATGTCATCCACGCCGGCTTCGATCGCGAGCTCGGTGAGTTTGTCCTCTTCGGTTTGCGAAGCGGGGACGATGAAGATGCCGCGTTTGGAAAACATCCAGGCCACGGAGCCAGCGGCGCCGAGGCTGCCGCCGTGCATCTCGAAGGTTTTCCTGATTTGCGGTGCGGTGCGGTTGCGGTTGTCGGTGAGGGCGGTGCAGAGGATGGCGGCGCCGCCGGGGCCGTAGCCCTCGAAGACGAGCTCGACGTATTCCGCTCCGCCTAGCTCACCGGTTCCTCTCTTGATCGCCCGCTCAATGGTCTCCTTGGGCATGTTCTCAGCTTTGGCGGCGTCGATGGCGTAGCGGAGGGAGAGGTTGGTGTCGGGGTCGCCGCCGCCGCTGCGAGCGGCCACGATGACCGCCCGGGCGAGTTTGCTCCAGGCTCGGCCACGGCGCGCGTCGGTCACGGCTTTGGCGCGTTTGATACGTGCCCAGTGTGAATGTCCTGACATGCTTGTTACCCGATCCGAGTGAAGGCCTACCTGTCCCGCCCGGCGATGTTTGCAGGCACTTCGGCAGCGTGGGAAGCGCTCCAAACATGAAGATACCGGGTTGGCCTGGTTCCGGCAAGCTTAGTGTAGGTCGGATGGAGGCGGTTGGGAGCGGTTTTCCGTGGGTGGTCTAAGCCTGGCGGGTCAGCACCCGTTTCAGGAGGACGAATAGCAGCAGGAGCCCGCCGATCGCGACCTTGGTCGATCCGGAAGTGAACTGAGTTTCCTCGTAGGTCGTGATGACTGTGACGACGATTCCAATGATGAGGACGCCGATGAGGGTTCCGAAGACCGATCCGACCCCGCCTGTGAGCCGTGTGCCGCCGATGACGACGGCGAAGATCGCGTCGAGTTCCAGGTACAGGCCGCAGTTGGCGACGTCGGCCTCTTTGATGTCGGCGGTGACGATCAGGCCGGCGAGGCGTCGGCCGCTACATTTCCGGCGATGATGTTCATGATGTTCGCTTCGCTGATGTCGTCGCCGGTCAGTTCGGCGACCTTCCTTCGGTCGCGCAGCACCGCGACGCGATGGCTGCGACGGACCACCTCCTCCAACTCGGTTGAGATGAAGACGATGACCATGCCTTCGCGCGAGAGCTGCTCAATCGGCTTCTCGACCTCGACTTTGGCGCCGGCGTCGGTTTTCGCCGCATGACGCGATGCTCGCACCCGGCGGATGCCGAGGAGCAGCACGAGCAAACCGACGATACCGATTGCGCTAGAAATCAGGAGGAACAGCGGGCCAGGCGACATCAGACACATCGGAGGACACAGTCCTTGTCGACGACCAGTTGCGCAAGCGCCGGAAGCCGTTGGACAGTCTCGCGGCCACGTCTCGGTCGCGCGCGGGCCGTTAAGGCCGGTCATTCCGAGCGCAGCGAGAAACCAGACTGCGATTCTCCGGGATTTTTCGTGGTGAGGCCAGATCCGTCATCCCCCTTCGCCGGATTCCGGATGCCACAACCGCGGGCCGCCCCAGGCGGCCGCTACGCTCCGCTCGCTCACGCGTCGCGGCTCTGAAGGGTCGGCGCGGGGACGGGCCGCTACAGTACGTCCGGCACGGAGACCGGACGCTACATTCTCCGCCGTGCACGTTTCGCGTTCGACGGCCGGTGCGGGGCCCGGCCGCTACATTCTCGGCCGACGAGACGTCGGCCCCTACGCTCGGCGCGTTCAGTCGGCGAGGCCGATTTTCCACTCGAGAATGCCGCTCGACATTTTGTCCTGTAGTTGAACCTCGATCCGCAGACTGTCGGTCATGACCGGGTCGAACGTCACGTGGTTGTACTGGTCGAGGCCGACGCCGTAGCCCGACGGGTTCGAGACTTCCCGCCACGTATTGTCGTCGCGGTAGAGCAGCCTCCACGATGCCGGGGCGCGGCACCCGCCGCGCTGTTGGCTGTCGTCGAACCAGTAGAGCTCGGTGCTGGAGACCGGGCGGGGAGCGTCGAAATCGTACTGGACCCACTCGGTGCTGCCCCGCCGCGGCCACCACGTGAAACGCGGCATGTTGCCTCCGTTGGAGTCCGCCGGCTCCCGCCGGTCGTGCAGGGCTAAGAGCGTGTCGCGGGCGTGGCAGTGGGAGGCACTGGCGGTGACCCAGGCCACCGGTGGGCGTTCGACCAGGGTCAGCGATTCCGGGAGCCAAACGACCATCTCGCCCGGCTGGCGGTTGTCCCACGCGTAGTAGGGGATCGCGACGGAATCGACCGATCGGGCCCCGGGAGCACGCTGATAGAGGTCCTGTTCCCATCCTTCGCTCTTAGCCGCGACAGCGGCCAGCGCTTTGCCACGCACCACCATGACGCCGTTCAGCAGGTCGGGGCGATACTCGGCGGTGAGTTCGGCGTCGCGCGGCAACGCGAAGTTGCGGACGTTACCTTCGTTGTCGGCGGCCTCCAAGCAGTACACGATCGGGCCGCGTTGGAGCGCGACGCGGCCGACGTCGGCCTTGACGCGTGGGTCGGCCTGGATGCGCTCGATCGGCATCGGCAGGTCGAGCTCGACCACGTCGCCGGGCTTCCACGTGCGCCGAATGCGGGCGTATCCATTGTGCGTTTCGATGGGGGCGATAGTCTTGCCAGCGGCTCTGAGCGTGGCGCCAGTACACCAGGCGGGGATCCGCAGGTTCAGCTCGAAGTCCATCGCCGTCGGCGGCTCGACGGTCAGCTTCACGTTTCCGTCCCAGGGGTAACCCGTGCGCTGTGTGATCTTGACCGCCTTGCCGTCGCCGAGCGTCACGGTGCCGGTGCTGCCGACGTAGAGGCTCACATAAATCGCATCGTCGGTGTGGGCGTAGACATACCGCCCGAGCGACGGCAGGAATCGGACGATGTTGCTCGGGCAGCAGGCGCAGCGGTACCAGGGTTGGCGATGATGGTGGCCGCGGCTGCCCAGCGGGTTGACGTAGAAGAATCGCTTGCCGTCGAGTGAGATCCCAGAAAGCAGGCCGTTGTAAAGCACGCGTTCGAACACGTCGGCGTACTTCGCGTCCGCGTGCAGCAGGTTCAGCCGGTGGTTCCACAGCGCCAGCCCGATTGCGGCGCAGGTTTCAGCATACGCGGTATCGTTGGGCAGATCATACGCGACGGTGAAGCCTTCATTACGCTGTGACGGGCCGATGCCGCCGCTGATGTACATTTTGCTGTTGACGGTGTCACGCCAGACGCGGTCCAGCATGTTGATGTAGCCCGGATCACCGGTAATGGCGGCGATGTCGGCGACTCCGGAATAGAGGTACATGGCGCGGACGGCGTGCCCGACGATCTGCGTGTGCTCGCGGACGGGGGCGTGATCCTGGCAGTATTCGCCGTAGAGGTCACGGCCGTCGGCGCGGCCGCGCTGCTCGATGAAGAACCGGGCGAGTTTCAGGTAGCGTTCCTGACCGGTGAGGCGGTAGAGCTTGACCAGGGCCAGCTCGATTTCCTCGTGGCCGGGGATGTCGAGCTTTTTGCCGGGGCCGAAGACCGAATCGATGTAGTCGATGAATCTGGTGGCGACGTCAAGCAGCGTACGCTTTCCGGTGGCCTGGTAGTGGGCGATGGCCGCCTCGAGCAGGTGCCCGGCGCAGTACAGCTCATGCTTCTCACGCGTGTTGCTCCAGCGCTGCTCGGTCGGCGTCAGCGTGAGGAACGAGTTGAGGTATCCGTCGTCTTGTTGGGCGGCGGCGATGCGGGCGATCAGCTCATCAACATACTTGTCCAGCTCGGGGTTTTTCTGGTGCATTAAGACGTACGCCGCGCCTTCCAGCACCTTGTACACGTCCGAGTCGTTGAAGAAAAAACCCGCGAACTTTCCTTCGAGTTTGCCGGCGGCTCTGTCGAAGTTGCTCAGGCGGCCCGTTTCTTCACACTGCTGGAAGCAGTGCGGCAACGTGCTCTCGCAGACGACCTTGAGTTTCGGGGCCCAGAACTTATCCTCGATGCGCACGGCGGTGAAGGGTGCCGCTCGCAGCGGCAGATGCTGTTGTGCAGCCGTCATGGTGTTAACTCCCAGCCCCGCGAAAGTGACCAGTATGATCCGCAGTCCAGGATTCATCGGTGGCCCTCGCCGTGTCCGTGGTTGCCTTTCGGAAAGCCGTAGTTTGACCGCTGCTGACGTTCTTGCAAGCGGCGGCGTCGGAGGGGCGGGGGCATGTCCGTGTCACGATAGTGGGTAGCACCGGCGTCTCGCCGGTCCGATTCGACCGAGACCAGCGCCACCGGGACGGCGACGCTCCTCACCGTGCCGACAATTGTGATGCCCACCCGGCGCCAGGCTGGCAGCGCCAGAGCAGGCGGTCGACGAAGCAATCTCCTGGCTACGTCGCGCTCGTGGTGTTGTCGAGCGGCGTTGCCAGAGCATGCAACAAAACTAATCCTGAGTCGAGGCCTTTTTGCGCGCAGTGCTGCCTATTTTGCAACGGGTTCTCAAAAACTGTCCGCGTGGCCGGTGGCCGGATCCGCCGCGCAACGGCTATAGTAATTGGGGCTTGGCAGGGGACATGTGATCCGCGGACGGGGCGCGAGGCCCCGCTAGAAAGCGAGTGAATGCGGATACTCTTCGTCGGCGACATTGTGGGTCGTCCGGGCAAGCACGCGTGTTCTGAGATCATTCCCGGCCTGGTGCGCGAGCGGGAGATCGACTTTGTGGTGGCGAACGCCGAGAACGCCGCCGCCGGGAGCGGGCTGACGCCGCAAATGTTCAGCAAGTTGCGGCACCAGGGCGTGGACTGCTGCACGATGGGCGACCACATCTATCGGCGGCGCGAGATCATTCCACTGCTGGAGTCGTCGGAGCGGATTGTCAAGCCGGCGAACCTGCCGCCGGAGTCCGCCGGCCGCGAATTCGCATTGGTGGGTTTGAAGAGCGGCGTGCGCGTAGCGGTGCTCTCGCTGCTGGGGCGGACCGGCATGAACGTGCGGGCCGACTGCCCGTTTCGCGCCGCCGACCGGGTGCTGGCCCAGCTCCCGTCGGATGTCAAGCTGATCGTGGTGGACGTGCACGCGGAGACGACGAGCGAGAAGATCGCGCTCGGGTGGTATCTGAACGGACGCGTGACCGCGGTCGTCGGCACGCACACGCACGTCCAGACGGCGGACGAACGGATTCTGCCCGCCGGGACGGCATACATCACCGACATCGGCATGACGGGGCCGCACGATTCGGTACTCGGACGCGACAAGGACCGCGTCATCAAGTCGCTCGTGACTGGCATGCCGCATCCGTATGACGTCGCCACCCGCGATGTGCGCTTGTGCGGCGTCATCATCGAGGCTGATTCCGCCACGGGCCGCGCGATCCGCATTGAAAGGGTCTGCGAGAAAGACGAGGCGACGGAGCCGAAGCTGCGGCCGTTCGTTTAGACTCCTGGCATGCCTGCAAAAAGACCGGCGATTGTTCTGCTTTCGGGCGGGCTAGACAGTAGCACCGTGCTGGCGATCGCGCGGTCGGAGCGGTTCGAAGCGTTAGCGCTGAGCTTTCGCTACGGCCAGCGGCACGCGATCGAGCTGCAGGCGGCGAAGAAGGTCGCCACAGCGGCCGGCGTGGGCGAGCACCTGATCGTCGATATCGACCAGCGGGTCTTTGGCGGTTCGGCTCTGACCGATGACATCGCGGTACCCAAGGATCGTGACCTGGGCGCTAGCCACGAGATCCCAATCACGTACGTCCCGGCCCGCAACACGATCTTCCTTTCGTATGCGCTGGCGCTGGCGGAGGTGCGCGGTGTCGCGGACGTTTTCATCGGGGTCAGCGCCGTGGACTACAGCGGCTACCCGGACTGTCGGCCGGAGTACATCGCCGCGTTTGAGAAAATGGCTGGTCTGGCGACGCGGGCGGGCGTCGAGGGTCGGCCGGTACGGATTCACACGCCGCTGACGCACCTGACCAAGGACGCGATCATCGCGCGTGGCCTCGAACTGGGGGTGGACTACGGGCTGACGCGAAGCTGCTACGATCCGGACGCAGCCGGCGCGGCATGCGGGGGCTGCGATAGCTGTCGTCTGCGGCTGGCGGCGTTCGCGAAGCTGGGGATGGAGGATCCGGCACCGTACGTGAAGCGCTAAAGGCGCGGTGTGGCAGGGAGGTAGCGGCCTGCGTCTGGCAAGCCGTGCATGACGAAGGGCTTTCGAGCCTTGACGGCCGGCGCGGGCGCCGGCCGTCACGCTGGCGCACGCCCTGGAACGTTGGGACGGGTCGTAAACGCGCAGTTCTTTTCCGCTCAAAGCGTGACAGCCCTGAGCAGTGTGTGCCATTGGGAAACACTCGCTCAACTCTGCCTAGATTTCCTAGCATCCCCGCGTATCCTTGAGACAGTTGCACGGCCCGGCCGGGATGGTGCGGACACAAACGAGATCAAGCCCGCGGCCGACCGTCAGGAGAATCTTCGTGTCCTTGAAAGACATCTCAGCGCAGGCCATCGAGAAGGTCAAAAAACTCGGCTCGCTATTGCCGTCAGGCAAGAGGTCGGTCGGCGATGAGCAGCGCATCATCCGCCCCTGGCGCGAGGATGCGTTTCACGCGTACCCCAGCGTCGGGCTCACGCCGTCGCGTGTGCTGGCGTTGCTGCACACCGCCGACGCCGGCACGCCCCAAATGCAGTACGAGTTGTTCGGAGAGATGCTACAGAAGTGGCCGCGGTTGGCGGCGGTCGAGGCGACCCGGCGGCTGGCGCTGACCGGCCTGGACTGGGAGATCGAGCCGGGAGAAACGCCTGTTGAGGACTCGACGGCGGCGCGCGTTGCGCAGCAGGCGGCGGAGTATTGTCGCGCGTCGCTCGCCGCGGTCGAGCGCTTCCACGATGCTCTTGACCATCTGGCATGGGCGATCGGCTACGGCATCGCCATCGCGGAACTCGTCTGGGACAGCGGAAAGCTGATTGACGTGGTGCCGGTGCCGTATTCGCGTCTGATCAGTGACGTGAACGAGCCGTGGCGGTTGCGAGTCCGCACGGAAGAAGAGCCAAGCGTGGGGGTCGCGCTCGATGAGCACCCCGCGAAATGGATTGTGCATCAGCCGCGTGCGCTGCCGGGCCGGCATTTTGAAGGCGGGTTGTTGCGGGCGTCGGTGCTCTTGTATCTGGCGCAGAATCTGAGCTTCAAGGATTGGCTGATTTACTCGCAGATCGCGGGGATGCCCGTCCGCGTCGGCCGCTTCGAGCCGGGCACGCCCGAGTCGGACAAGCAACAACTGCTGAAGATGCTCGAATCGCTGGGGACCGACGCGGTCGCGATCTTGAGCAAGAACATCGAACTTCAGATGTTCGAGTCATCGCGCAGCGATAAGCCCTACCTGCCGTTACAGGAATACTGCAACACCGAGGTCACCATCCTGTGGCTCGGGCAGCACTTGACGACAGACATTCGGGAGCACGGGTCACGAGCGGCGGCCGAGATCCACGATCGCGTCCGCGAGGACCTGCTCGTGGACGACATCGCCGACGAAGCCCAGACGATCCGACGCGATTTGCTGACACCGTTAATACGGGCGCGGTTCGGCAACGGGGTGGCGGTGCCGCACCTGCGGCGTTCGTTGATCCAATCGGTGGACACGAAGGTGTTGGCAGACACGCTATCAGTGGTGGTGCGCGAGTTGGGCCTGAAGGTGCCGCAACGGTGGGTCCACCGCGCGTTGGGGATTCCCGAGCCGACGGGAGAAGAGCCGATCCTGAGCCGGGGGAGTCAATCATGAGTACCCAGAGCGGTGTGACCGTCGAACACCGGGCGGCCGGCAAGAACGGCCAGGGCGTCCCGCGCCCCGCCGCGCTCACCGTTCGTCCGGCGGGCCGCAGCGATCTGGTTCCGCTGAATTTCTTCTTCGACACCGTTTTGCGTCGCGACTACTTCGTGCGGCGCGGTCAACTCGAAGAGATCCTCAGCGGGCGCTATCACCAGGTGTACGTAGCGGAGATCGAGGCGGTGCTGGTCGGGGTGGCGATCACCACCTGTGGGAGCCGGCTGGTGAACGCATTGGTGCATCCGGCGTACCGTGGGCTGGGGATTGGCCGGGCGCTGGTGAATTGCAGTGGTGCGACCGAGGTGCGCGCGAAGCTGGACATGAGCACCGGCGACCCGCGCCGGTTCTATCGCGCGTTGGGTTTTGTTTCGACGGGCATCCGAAACGGGAAAGGCAACGTCGAAGTCCTGCGCCGGCCGCACGTGGTCAAGAGAAAGGCATCACAAAAGCCTGCCAGGCCGGTTCGGCACGTGAGCGGCAGGCAAGCGAGCAGGAACGGTAAGGTTCCGACGAAACACAGATCCAGAAAGTGAGGTAGACGCCTTGGAATCAGAAACACACACAGTTCGGCCGACAGGGGCCGACGCACTCGGTGCCGTCGCAACGCAGCACATTCTCGATCGGTTGAAGGAGGCCGTGCGGGTCGCGGAGCAGGACCTACCGAACAATCTCGAGCAGTTCCGCGAGTTGCTCGAGGGTGTTTCGGACCAGACCGACGCGTGGGTGCTGACGCGCGTCGCAGACCAGTTGACAGAGTCCGATCGGCCGGCCTCGCGGCTGGAATACTCGATGCTGGCGCGGCCGGACGGCGACCCGGTCGAAGAGTTTCTGCTGATTCCGTTCGGTGAAGTGCGAATCGAACGTCCGATGGCGGGTACCAGCTTTGTGTTCACCCCCCGCCATGCGGAGTCGGCCAAGCGCTGGTTCGAGCAGATGGGCCGCAAGCTGGCAATCGACTACGAACACCAGAGCTTCGACCGTTACAACACGCGGCCGGACCGACTGCGACCGGCCGCAGGGTGGATCGGCCGCCTGGAAGTCCGCGATGACGGGCTGTGGGCCTGCGACGTGATGTGGACGGATCGCGCCCAGGAGCTGCTGAAGTCGGGCGAGTATCGCTACTTCTCACCGGTGATCTTTTGGACCGACGAAGACTACAGCGACATCGCGGCGCTGGGGCCGGTGGCGTTAACCAACGATCCGGCGATGCGCGGCGTGCGGCCGCTCGCGGCCAGGCGCTGCGATCCGAGCCAAGTGCACGCGATTGAGGACGCGACGTCTGGGGTGCAGCACGCGGCAGAAGACGTCGGAAGTGAATCAGAGTCCGAAGCCGTGCTGCGGGGCGAGCTCGACGCCGCCAAAGAGGAGATAGCGCTGCTGCGAACGCAGCTTCTGGCGCAGGAGGCCGACGCGTTCGTGGAGCGCGGCATGCGGCTTGGCAAGATTCTCGACAGCACCAGCATGGATTGGCGCGAGGACTATCTGCGCGGTCCGGAGCGCACGGCCGAGCGGCTGGAGCGGGCGCCGGTGCTGTTGCCGCCCGGACGGGTGATCAAGCTCGATGCGCGCGGTACGGTCGTGCGTGGCGAGAGCGAGTTGAAACGGAGCGAGGAGACGCCCGGCCGTCCGGCGATCGATCCGGAAGATCTGGCGGCATACGACCGGGCGTTAGCGGCAGGCAGGATACGGCGGTCTGGCGTACCGCCGCAACCATAGTTGTAACAGGTTGGTTTTGGAAACACACAAGTTTTGGAGGCCATGGTGATGGCACTGAGTTCGAATCGGGAACTGAAGTTTTACGCATCACAGGAGCTGATTGACGTTCCTGTCGATGACGACGTCAACATCTACAAGGGGGCGTTTGTCGGAAGCAACTCATCGACCGGCTACGCCCGACCGCTGGTCGCCGGTGATGATTTCGCGGGCGTGGCGTACAAGCAGGCCGACAACACGGTCGCCGGTCACACCGCGGGCGGAATCGACGTTCGTTTGCATCAGTCGATCGACATCGTTCACGCGCTCAGCGGCGTGGCCAATACCGACATCGGCAGCGTGGTCTACGCCAGTGACGACGGTACGTTGACGCTGACGGCGACCAACAACAGTCGCATCGGTCGCATCGTGGCGATTGAAGGGACGGATCTCGTCCGGGTGCGCTGCCAGCCGATCGCGTCACTGACTTCGTAACCGGGGGTTGGAGAGAAGAACGTAGCGCCGGACCACCGAGTCCGGCGGTGAGCCAAGAAGGTTGGACAGCGTCGGGCCGGGATGTCCGACGCTACAAGTGAGACAAGGAGCCGCACATGAGTGTTGTTGTAGATACGGGATTGACCTCCCGGGCGATCATCGGCCGCTTCTATCGTCGGCTGGAAGAATTCGCCGAAGCGGCCTGGTGGACGCGGCTGGCGATGCGGTTTGCCAGCAACCAGGAATCGGAAACGTACCGCTGGCTGGGAATGGTGCCGCAGGTACGCGAGTGGATCGGCGGCCGACAGGTCAAGCCGTTGCATGCGCAAGGGATCACGATTGTCAACAAGGTGTGGGAATCGACGATCCGGGTCGATTCCGACGAGCAGCGCCGCGACAAGGCCGGTCAGATCATGATTCGCGTCAACGAGATGGCGCGGCGGGTGGCGACGCATCCGAACAAGTTGCTGACCGAGTTGATTGCGAACGGGACTAGTGGAACGGCGTACGACGGCGCTACGTTTTTCAGCACCAGCCATAGCGAGGGTGATTCCGGTACGCAGAGTAACAGCATCACCTACGACGCCACCACGCCCTCGGCCCCGTCCGACACGGAGATGTACGAGGCGATCGTGAAAGGCGTCGCGCAGATCATCGGCTTCAAGGACGACCAGGCCGAGCCGATGAACGAGTCGGCCCGCCAGTTCCTGGTGATGGTGCCGATGTCGTTCCTGTCGTCCACACTGGTGGCGTTGTCGAGCCAGACGATCGATGCGTCGAGCAATCCGCTGGCGACGTCGGGGCCGTTCAAAGTTGACTGGGTTGCCAACCCGCGGCTGACCTGGACCGACAAGTTCGCGCTCTTCCGCACGGACGGCGAAGCACGGCCGTTCATCTTCCAGGAGGAGCTGCCGGTGCAGGTCCAGATCCTGGCGGAAGGCAGCGAGCTGGAGGTCAACGAGAACCAGCACCAGTACGGTGTCAAGGCGGTCCATGAAGCCGGGTACGGCTTCTGGCAGGACGCGTGTCTGGCGACGTTCACGTAGTCAACACAGCGGGCTTGCGGCCGGGATCCGGAGGTGCATGGGTGCCATGGGCAAATTCCTGTTTGCCCGTGTGCTGCGGCTGGAGTCGCACGGGCAAGCGAAGACGCTTGCCCCTGGCACCCGCGACGAACTGAATGGGGTGAATTCCAGTGGCCTACATAACGACGACACAACTTGAGGGTCGGCTGGGCAGCACGCTCTATGCGCGCCTGACCGACCGCGTGAACGGCACGACGGCAGACTCGAGCGTCGCGCAGCAAATCGTGGACGAAGCGGAGGCGCTGGCGGATTCCCATCTGGCGACGCGCTACGCCACGCCGATCGACCTGACGGCGCACCCGGAACTGGCGGACGTGCTGGAGGCGCGCGTGCTGGACCTGGCCGAGTATCTGGCCTGGCGTGATTCGCCGTTCGTCAACGTCATTCCGGACCGGGTGCTCTTTTTGCAGGAGGAGACATCAGGCTGGTTTGTGAGCGTTGGGGCGGGCGAGATTGATCTGCCGGCGTCCTCGCCGCCGGCGTCACGCACGGCGGTTGATGACTCGCCGCGCTTCACGAAGCCGCCGCGTCCGTTCACGCACGACGAATTGGACGGGTTGTAGAGGGAGTCGCGGATCTGGTTGGCCCGTGGCCCGCCGCGCAGGCTGAAGCCTGCGGCTCGAAGAGTAGCTTGGACGAGCTTTGCCGGGTTCGGACGAACTTGCCGATGTTGGATGAGATTGCCAAGCAGGCCGTGTCGTTCGGGATCGCGGGCCTTTTGTTCGTGATGTGGTGGTTCGAACGTCAGGAACGGACGCGCAGCGCCGCCGGCGTGCAGCAGGCGCTGCAATACACCAACCAGATCTCCGACGTAAACGAGCAGCTACTGGACGTGATTCGGGCGAACACGGATGCGCTGGCGGCGCTGCGGGAGGAACTGCGCACGCACCGCCTGCTGGAGACGGAGTGGCTGAGCCGCGTCTCGCAGCAACTCGAAAAGCTCAGTGATTGAACGCGTGGGAAGCCAACGGCCTGCCGCGCGCAAGGGAGACGAAATGGATCTGCGAAAACTGCTGCGGAACATCGACGCGGAAACCGCCCGGGCGTTTGTGAGTGCCACGCGCCACGTGATGGACGCCCTGCTGTTCGAGGTGGCGCGGGTGGGGGAAACACGCACGCCCGGCACGCGCGATTACGAAAACGCAACGCTCCCACGGGCGACGCCGGCCGGGGGCTGGCTGTCGCACGAGGAGCTGCGCCGGACAACGCAGAAAATGGCGGAAGCGATGGCGGCGGAGAAATGGGCGGACGGAGTTGTGTTCGCGATTCGGTTGCTGACGCGGATTGCGGGGTGACGACGTGGGAATGCGGGAACGTGTGAACGTGGGAACGGCAGTCTTGCCAGTTCTGGCACTGGTCGCGGTGATCGGGTTGCCGGGCTGTACGCGCGAATCGTTGCGGGTGGCGCTTGCGGCGCAGCAGCGGGCGGATCAGGTGCAGCAAGCGGTGTTCGCGCGGCAGCACGAGGCGTTGTGCATCCTGCTGTATCGCGACCTGCAACGCCGCCTCGAAGATGCGGGGGCGTCGTTGACGGAAGCGCAGCGGGCGGCGCTGAACGAGGTTTGGAACGATCGGGACCTGGTCGAGTTCTGGACGGTGCAGCACGAGCGGGCGAAGGCATTGCGCCTGATCGGGGTGGACGCAAAGCTCTATAGCGATCAATCGGTGGTTGACTTGTTGTACAAGTCGTTGTCAGCAAGGGCCGAGCGGGTCAAGCAAGGGCTCGCATCATATGCGGGCCAACGTGTGGCCGAGGAGCGACTCGAAGAGAAGCGGAGTGAAAGATGAATAATGAGCCTCCCAGCGGATGGCGCAAATGGCTCTGGCCGCTGCGAAGTCGAAAGGTTCAGGTCGCCGTGGCGACCATTTTGGTGACGTACGCGGCGCACGCGGGGTTGGTGCTGAACGAAGAGACCGTTCTAGCTGTATTAGGGGTGGGCGTGGCGCTGATCCTGGGGATCGCGCACGAAGACGCCGGGCGAACCGGTAGCGGCGCGTAGCCCGACCACGCCCGACCGCGTTCGTTATTCGCTGAAGACGTTTGCAGTGAATAGCAGCACTTCGGTGTCCGGGTCGCGCCAGGCGTCGGGCGCCAGGCCGGCCTTTTCGGCGCAGCAGCGTGAGAGGAAGGTGGTTTTGTCCAGGCAGTGTTCGCGGGCGACCTGGGGCAGGAACAGACCGCGCTGCATGCCCTGGGACACAATGATCCCGTGCGTGCCGATCTGGAGCTCGTCGAGCGAGGGCATCGGCCACGGCTGGGACAGGATCGACACCTCGACCGACAGATCGGGCAGTTCCGCGAGCGCGACGGCGGGGAAGCGCGGGTCCTTCAGGGCGGCGGCCTGGGCGGCGTGGCGCACGGCTTCGCCCAGCGGCTGGGAAGCGTCAAGCGTGCCCATGCAGCCGCGAAGCCGGCCAAGCTTTTTCAGCGTCACGAACACACCGCCGAACGACTGCTGGCTCTCATCGGGCGGCTGGGCGTGCGTTACGTCGGCATTGCGGACGGCGCACTCGATCACTTCTCGAGCGAACGCCGGCCACGTCGGGCTGGGTAGCGCTGAGTCGGACATCTCGGGCTCGCTTTTGACGACCGATAAAACCCGTGAGAACATCGCTGCTCACTAAAGAGTATACCGCGCGATGTCCCCTGTGGACAGTATGGCATCGTCCGCGTAGATTCGCCCGACATGAATCCCGACAACGAGGCAGACCGGCCGACGGATCGCCTGGCAGCGGCCGAAACCAGGGAGGGCTCGCCGCGCGCGGTGGCGGCGCGCCTTTCCCCACTGGCCGCCATTCGCGTCGGAATCGCGGGCCTGCTGATGGGCGCCGCCAACCTGATCCCCGGCGTTTCAGGCGGGACGATGATCCTGGCAATGGGGCTTTACGAAGAGTTCATTGACAGCGTCGCGGACGTAACCGCGCTGCGGTTTTCGCTGCGGCGAGTCGCGTTTCTTGGGATCGTCGGGCTTTTCGCGGGAGGGGCGATCGTCGGGTTGGCCGGTGTCATTCTTTACTTGCTGTTCCAGCACACGACCGCGATGTTTGCGCTGTTCATCGGGCTGACGCTGGGCGGGGCGCCCCTGCTGTTCAAGTCGCTCAAGCCGGTTCGGACGGACGTCGTCGTTGCAGTGCTGGTTGGGCTGGGGCTGATGGTCGGCGCGTCCCTGCTCAAGAGTGGCGGGGGCATGCCGCACAACACCGTCATGGACTTTGCTTCCGGGGCGGTCGGCTCGACGACGATGGTGCTGCCCGGGGTTTCGGGCTCGTACATGCTGCTGCTGCTGGATCAGTACGAGCGGGTGGTCGGGGCAGTGGATGATCTCAAGGAAGGGCTGCGAAGCCGCCGCGTCGCCGCGCTCACAGGTTGCCTGAAGATCATCGTTCCGGTTGGGATCGGTGCGGCGTTTGGGATCGTCGCGCTGTCGAACCTTCTGAAAGTGTTGCTCCATCGCTATCACCGCGCGACGGTGGGGCTATTGCTTGGGATTCTGCTCGGGTCCGTGATCGGGCTCTGGCCCTTCGGCAAAGCACCGTCCGAAAAGGCACTTGAGCGGCGGACGCTGGCGGAGCTGCAAGAATTCGCCCACTCGCGGCGAATCCCCGGCTACGACGCCGTGTCCGACCGCCGGGGCCTGGCCGAGCACATCGTCGAAAACTGGGAGCGCCGGGCAACCTCGTCCTACACAGCGGGCAGCCTCAGCACGGCGGTTGGCTTGGCCGTGGCGGGCTTCCTGGCGACTTACCTTCTGTCGCGCGGCCGCGCCGATGGCCAGGCTACGCCCGAGGACACGTGAATGGTTTCCCCTATGGTTTCGCGCGTGGCACGGGGAGCAGTCGGCCGGGCGGAAGCCTTCGTGCCCCGCGCCGCTCCACGGGCGAGCCTAACGAGGGATACGCTGTGCCCCTGTCCCTGCGCTATCCCGATGACTGCGACGCTGCGCGCTCCCTAGCCCTGCTGGCGCTGGCGGACGATCCACAGCACGATGATGAGCACGACCAGTGCGCCAATGAATATCCAGTACATTTCAAACCTCCCAGAAGCGATCGGCGAATTCGGCCAGCCACGACGCAAGCGCACTCCGACAGGTACGCCAGGGTGCATTCTAGGCGGGTTAGTTAACCGAGCCTTCCAGGCGTGTCAACGCGTGGCCGTCGGCATGTGCACTGGGGTCCTCGCCGACCGCGCACTCGCCGGTAAATGCGGAGAACGGCCCGTCCTCATCCACTTCGCGCGGCTTGAGCCCGTAATCAGGTTGTAGGTCGTCGAATATCGTGGTCAAGCACGCGAAGAAATGGTTCGCCTTGACGAGTTCGCCTGCGGTCTGTTCGGGCTCGAGCGTCGCGCTCAAGGTGGCGAGTATAGGTCGGGCGGCGGGCTGCCGCGCAACGTCGCCCGTTTCGCCGAGCCGCGCACTGTACTCGACGATCTTGCGCCACTCCGGTGTATCCCATTTCGGCTTGTTCCAACCCCGGGCGATGAAAGTCGTTGCTCGGGCCGGTGCAGGCGTTCGCGGCGCCGAACAGCGCACCGATAACGACGCCGACGTCAGTGCAGTGGACGTAAATCCGCGCGTTGGGCGCATCTGGGGCTCTGCTCATGGCGCGTATCGGCGTACACAAGGCCGAGAGCGTCGCCGCCACTCGGACGGCAGCAGGGTCAGGACACTCTAGCGAGCGGAGGGTTGCTGCGAATGGTGGACTGCGCTCCGCAGGTACTGTTTCCGGCGAGGGCCGGTGTGGGATAGGGCGGACACGCGTCTGCCAGGGCGGCTAGCCACGTTGACGGGTGTCCGCCAGGAACGTTTCGGCCGTTACCAGTTCCGGGTTGGCCTAAGCTCTTTTGCTGCAATATCTTACAGCATGGGGGCGGTCTGCTGTGACGAGTTGCCGTCACCTCCTGGGTATGTTGCGTCAGGCATAACGCTGCCGGCAGACCCGTAAGCTGTTGTGGCGCTTAGGTTTAGAAATATGAGCAACTGTCGCGTGCGGTGGCACGCGACTTGTTACCGATGGAACGCGGGTAGCGTTTGCGCGCACGTGGCGCCGCTGGCCACCGGGTGGAGAAAGTGTTTGGCAAAGTCGCCGGGCGGAGGTTGGTCGGGGTTGAATTCGAGACATCTTGAGGGAGATGCCTATGACCCAATGGAGCGGGCCCAGTTGTCTGCTGGGGGTCGTGGCGGCGAGCATGCTCGCCGGACTGGCGTTTGCCGACCGGACGGTGTCGCGGGCGCAGGACGACACGGGCGACAAGGTGTCCCGTCTGGAGAAGCTGCTAAATGCGCAGCAGCGCAGGGTCGATTCGCTGGAGCAACAGCTTGCTGCTGCCAGGGCGCAAGAAGAGGATGCCGCGCGAGTGGAAGCGATGCGGCAGCAGAGCCGCGAGGTCCTCAGCGAGCAGGAGTTTCGTGAAAGTCTAAGGTGACGGAGGTTCCGATCTCCAACTCGTAGTCGAGTCTGCCGAACGTGAACGACGACGCGCTTGTCTTCAGAGTGCAGTTGTAGGTTGCATTCTGACCGCTGGTACTGTAAAAGCGCGGCTTCAAGGATGAAATCGTTAGCTCTAAGGAGACACACCGGATGACCAAACGGATGGTAGCTTTCAAGAAAATGATGCTTCTGCTCGGCATGGGCGGCGCAGCCTTCACGTTCGGGATTTTCGGGGGCGGCGATGTGGGCTGCGTCCGGAACTCGGACCTGGTGACCTTCTACCAGGGTGCCGGTGACGCGTCGATCGCGGCGTTCGCGGACAGCACGGCGAACATCATCGGCAGCGACTTCGACAACATTGTGATTGCGCCGACCGCCGGCTTCTTCACGGCGATGTGGGACAACTGGGTTGCGCAGCAGTTCCCGCTCGACCTGGACCCGGCCAACATCATATTGCAGTAGCCCGGCACGAGGCCGGACCGCCTAGTTCGGTGGTTGCGGGCACGGCGCGCGTGCGGCGTCGCCGTGCCCGAGCGTCATGCCCGGATGGCGAGCAGGCGCCGCCAAGCCGGCAGCGACGCAATGCTGTCGGCGGCCCGGTAAGCGTCCCGCTTTCGGGTTTGTACGCCGCCGAAAGGTAGCAGGAGCGTGGCCGGGTGTGCCGTCCGGGCTTGGCCGCATTCTTCGCGCCATACAGCGTGACGGGGGGGTCTACTTGTGGGTGATCAGCGTCCAACGGTGGGTCCACGTGTACCAGAGCGGCGTCATTTCGGCTGGGAAGACGTCGCTGGGCGGGTTGCTGTGGAAGCTGGGGGGTGGTTGGCTGGGGTACCAATTGTTCTCGTAGCGATCCTCGGGCCCGACAGCGAGCGGCTCCCCGGGATACCAGACGAACGTCTGGGCCGTGTTTACCGGGCCCGCCCGCTCGCGGTCATAGTGCAGAGCACTGACGTGGCCGTCCTGGAAGAGCAGGTTGGCGGAGGCGGAAGCGAGCGACGGGGTGGGGTGTCGCCCCCACGCCACGGTGTTATCGAATTGCGTCGGATCGTTCCAGATGCCGGATGACAAGGCATGGCCGCTCAGGTTGTAGATCGCCGAGGCGTAGGCGTCGCCCGCCAGAACGCGGCCTGCCGTGTGTCGCTCGTGATCGCGAAATCCGCGCGGACGGAGCTTGTCGTCGGAGTTCTGCCCCGCTCGCCAAGCCCAACCGCCGGCGGAAAGCGGAACGCCGATTCCGTAGCTATAGTCGACGCCGCCGCGCGAACGGGTCGGGGGGTAGATCAGGTCGTTATGTCGGGCGGCGTTCAGCGCGTCGGGGA
>JBHHZX010000027.1:0-18374 GCA_046758265.1 Phycisphaerae bacterium | reverse complement strand
AGGAAGACGACGAGGTTGAGTCGCTCCTGGAGCGCGCAAGGCTACTCGTACGTTGAAAACAAGCTAAGCGCAGGCCGCACTGCCACCGTCCGATGAAATTGACGTGGCTCGGCACACCATCAAAGCAGCCGATGGAGAGGCCGGCCGCCGGGGTCTCGCCGGCATCGTCCCGGCTCCGCCCGGTCGGGGTCAGTCAATGCCCCGCCCACGGCCCGTGCCGAACGTCGGCATGTCCGCGTCGGCGACAGGCTGTCCGTTCCAACGTGCCCGGTCGTTGCCGCCCCTGCGAGCCTTGCCGTCGAGACCGGGAAACTCAACCCCCAGAGGGACGTAAGACTCGGCGGCGGGCGTGAGCTGGTCGAGCCAATAGGCGGAGTCGTCGCGCTGCATGACGAGAAAGCGCCCGCGGTTCTCCGGAAACTTGGACCGGTGGTATCGCATGTAGATACGCCGCTCATCCACGCCGACGATCTCCACTTTCCCCGTTTCGTGAGACATCACGAAACGTGGGCGGGCAGCCAGCCCGGATCCTCGAGTCAGCGCCTCCTGGAAGATCTCCCAGCCGCGCACGATCGGCACCTCGTAGGGCTCGTTCCCCGCGGTCGGCCGCCCCTGGAACAGGTAGTACGGCGGACAGCCCATCCATGAGAGCTTGCGATACAAGTCGCCCATTACGTCGGGGTCGTCGTTGACTCCCTTGACCAGCGGGCACTGATTGACGCAAACGACGCCGCAATCGATGAATCTGGCCAAGCTGGCTGCGGCCTCGGCAGTCAGCTCACGCGGGTGGTCGAAGTGGGCCATGAGGTAAATGCGCTTTTCCGGCGTGGAGTACGCGCGCAGTAAGTCCTGCAATTCAAAGTCATTAAGGATTCGGAAAGGATCGAAGGCCGGCATTTTCGAGCCGATCCGGATGATCTTCACGTGCGGGATCGCACGCAGTTGGCTGATGATCTCCCGCAGCCGGCGTGTACTCATGATCAGCGGGTCGCCGCCGGTGAGCAGCACGTTGGTGACCTCGGGATGCTCGGCCACGTATTTGATCCCGCCCGAAACGTCCTTGGTAACCTCGTCGTTGTCGTTCATGAAGAGCCGCTTGCGGAAGCAGTAGCGGCAATAGGCCCCGCAGACCTCGTTGCACAGCAGGAGAACGGTGTCATCGTACTTGTGCTGGACACCGTGCCCAACGGTCACAGAGGCCTCGTTACTGGCGTCGAGCCGGCCCCAGTCGTTGAGCTCTTCGGCGCGGGGGATGATGAGCTGCCGGATCGGGTCGTTGGGATCGTCCCAGTCGATCAGCCGCAGGTAATAATCGTTAGCGCGAAAAACGTAGACTTCGGCGGTTTTCCGGAGCATTTCGCGCTCTTGCTCCGGGATGTTGGGGACGCGGTCGATATCGCGAACGTACTTCACGCGTCGGGTTGCACGCGGAACCGCCTCGACTTGCGGTGGCGCCCCTCGGGTCACTGGCCCAACCTCCCTTCCTAAGCGTCTCTGTGAAGCGCCGTGGGACCGGGCCGCGAGCCGGCATGAGACTGCTACCAGCCGTCGCGATCGGCTGATAGGGATCGCCGCCCGCTCAACCCTGCCCCATTTAGTTAGATCATAGGGGCTGGGGTGAGCGCACGCAAGTCTTTACGAATCCAGAGTTTATAACGCGAGCGGTTATAAAGCGCTAAACCCTAGGATAACGGAGAGTTAGCGACGCGGAGGGTTTGCGAGTTATAGGACCACGAACCGGCGGCCTATTTGCCCGTCGGCCGGCGAAAAACCGCGACCACGTCCTCCACCGGCACGACGAACAGCCGATTGTCCCCTTCGAAATCGACGGGAACCGCGTTCTTGGGATTAAACAGCACCCGGTCATACTGGCGGATCGGATAGTCCTCGTCCCGGTCTACCTGAGCCGAGACGGCGACCACCCGGCCGGTGATCGTCGGAATCTCAATGTTGCCCGGAAGCTGGATGCCACCCTTGGTGGTCTTCTTGTCCTCGTCCTTGCGGATCAGCACGCGGGTGCCGATCGGCTCGACGACCTCCAACTGTTTTCGCCGGCGGATCTGGTCCATGCCGAGCCCCTCGTTTACTCTGTGGGCAATATATTTTACCATTTGCCGGCTCAACGGGCGCCATGAAATACGCAGGCCAGCCGAGAGCAATGTATTGCATCCGGAAGCGCTTCGCAAACTACTGGAACAACTGGCCGCCGGCAAGCTCGAGGTGGACGCCGTCGTCCAACGGCTCCAAAACCTGCCGTTCGAAGATCTCCAGTTCGCGCGGATCGACCATCATCGGACGCTGCGCTGCGGGTTTGCGGAGGTAATCTTCGGGCAGGGCAAGACCGACGAGCAAATCGAGGGTATCTTTCTGCGGCTGGCGAGTACCGGGGCCAACGTGCTCGCCACGCGGGTCGGGCCCGGGGCCGCCCGGCGCGTCACGGCCCGTCTGCCTGCTGCCGATTACCACGACCTGTCGCGAACCCTCGCATTGCGCCAGCGTGCTCCGAGCGAGAGCAAGGGGTTCATCGCCATCGTCGCCGCCGGCACCAGCGACCTGCCTGTGGCTGAGGAAGCCCGCATCACCGCCGAGTTGATGGACCAGCGTACGCAGACGTTCTATGACGTGGGCGTGGCGGGAATCCACCGGCTGCTCATGCAATCCGCAGACCTGCGCCGGGCGAGCGTGCTGGTCGTCGTCGCCGGGATGGAGGGCGCCCTCCCGAGCGTGGTCGGCGGTCTGGTCGACGCGCCCGTCATTGCCGTACCGACCAGCACCGGCTACGGTGCGAGCTTTGGCGGCATCTCGGCCCTGCTGGCGATGCTCAACACTTGTTCTGCCGGGGTCTCCGTCGTCAACATCGACAACGGCTTTGGTGCCGGCTACCAGGCTGCGATGATCAATCGGCTGGCCGACTCCCGAGTGAAGTCGGCCAGCGGACGGCCCAGCGAAGCCTCGAGCGAAGGCAGCGATGGCTAATACGCCCCAACCACCGACGCCGACCACCGACATCCCGGCCCTCCCGCGGCGGGCCGAGACTACCCATAAGGTCCAGGTGGGCCGCGTCGCCCTCATCGCCGGCAGCCGCGGCATGAGCGGGGCCGCCTGCCTGGCGGCAGTCGGGGCCCTCCGGGGCGGCACGGGGTTGGTACGCGTGCTCACCCCCGCCTGCGTCCAGCCGATCGTCGCGGCGAGCGAGCCGTGCCTGATGACCGTAGCGCTGCCGGAAACGGAGGCCGGCCAGATCGCCCGGGCAGCCTGGCCGGTGATACGCGACGGATGGCTGGGTTGGACCGACGTCGTGGCGCTCGGGCCGGGGCTGGGCCAAAGCAACGACATGGCCGCGGTCATTGGAAACGTCCTCGAGGGCTTTGCAGGGCCGTTGGTCATTGACGCGGACGGGTTGAATAACCTCGCGAACGTTGGCCCGAAGGTGTGGTCACCCCGGCACAAGCCCCCCACCGTTCTCACCCCGCACCCCGGGGAGCTGAACCGCCTGCTGCACGGAGCTGGAATGGAGAAGTTGGCCGGCGACAATGACCAAGCCCGGCTGGCCGCCGCCCACGCCTACGCACGCGTCAGCCAGTGCACCGTCGTCCTGAAGGGCCATCGCACGGTCGTCTGCACTGCTGACCAAGCCTACGTCAACACGACCGGCAACCCCGGTATGGCGACGGGTGGGATGGGCGACGTGCTGACCGGACTTCTGGCGGCCTTGCTGGGGCAGGGCTTGGGCGCTTTCGACGCGGCCCGGCTCGCCGTCTACTGTCACGGTCTGGCAGCCGACCGCTGCGCCAAGCAGATCGGCCCCGTCGGCTACCTCGCCCGCGACGTGGCGGAGATGCTCCCGGCCGCGTTGGCGCAGGCGTCCAAGTCAAAGATCGGATTCAAGTGAGCCCCCCGGCGCCATGCCAGTCCATGGCAACGCCGGGCGCGCCCCTCGGCCGAGGGGTACGATCTCCGCGCCTAGAACTCAACGTTGAGACCGCCGAAGAAGGCGGAGAGTATCCCGAACAGACCGTTCAGAAACTCGTTGAGGATCGCCAACATGGCACCCAGGAAATCATTTATCAACGCTGCAAGGCCAAACATGAACTGCCTCCTGGCCCGGCTTCGCTCGCCAGGCAGTTACACCTCTATACCGCGGTAATTGTAGCCCGGCAATCAAGCCCGTGAAGCGCCCCGGGCCGCACGGCCGGTCACGATTTCCCGGCGAGCCTCCAGCAGTCGGGTAAGGTAGGGCTTTACGGGAGGGCCGGGCATATTTCGAGTTCGGGCGTTGACCGGTACCCTAAACGGCATGAACGACCGCAGACACCTGTTGAACGAAAAGCCGAACCCGCACGCCGGGGAGATCGACGGGTCGCGGCTCGATCAGGATTTCGCCGTGAGGAGAACCGAGGACTGTCGCATCCCCGGCGCGGTAGCCGCTTGCCCGCAGCTCAGCGCCGCGATCTACTTGACCGCGCCGTTGCTGCGGGCCGGGAGACGGCTCATCTACGTCAGGGGGGCTCCAGCCACGGGCCGCGCGGCTACGACGGGCTCGTTCGCCGCGCCGGGCGCCGTTCGGAGCAGCCCGTGATGCGCATCGCGCTTCTGGTGACCGACTTTCAGCGCGGCGGCACGCCGCTACGGCTTGCCCGTCTGGCGGAGGGCTTAAAGCGGGCCGGCATCGACGTGAGCGTCGGTTGTTTGGCGCCGGCCGGGCCGGTCAGCGACGGCCTCCAATCTGCAACGATTCCGACGTTTGCCTGCGACGCCCGCAGCGCCGGCGACTTGTTCGCGCTCCGCCGTCTGGGGCGGCATCTTCGTCGCCTCGGGCCGGACTTGGTTCACGCCACGTTGACGCACGCGAACGTCGCGGCCCGGCTCGTAGGCGACTGGCTCCACATTCCGGTGGTGACGTCCACGGCGACCATCGAGGTTGAGCGGCGCTGGCACCTGACAGTGGAGCGCTGCACCGCCGGCATGGATTGCGGGCATATCGTCAATAGCCAAGCGCTGGCGGGGCATGTGGCCGAGGCGTTTGGGCTCTCGAGGGATCGCATTCACGTCGTCCCCCCATCGCTCGCACCGCTGCCGGCGCGAGTCGACCGCAGGGCGGCACGCCGCCAGCTAAACCTTTCTGAGGGCGCGTTCGTCGTGCTATGGGTCGGTCGCTTTGATCCCGTGAAGCGCCTCGACATCGCCGTCCGCTGCGCCGAGATTCTGAGCGACCTACCCTCTCACCTGCTGCTGGCGGGTGACGGACCGGCCCGCCGGCACGTCGAAAACCTGGCCCGGTGCAGTTCCGCCAGTCAACGGATTCACCTGCCCGGGTGGCAGGATGACCTGGGTCCGGCGTTCTGCGCCGCCGACGCGTTTCTTTTCCCCTCACGCACGGAGGGCATGCCCAACGCGGTGCTCCAAGCGATGGCGTTCGGCCTGCCGGTGGTCGCCAGCGACATCCCGGCTCTGCGCGAGCTTGCCGGCGATGACGAACGCGTGCTGCTGATCAAGGGGCCGGACGCGGACAAGTACGCGGCAGCCTTGCGCGAGCTGCGAGAACACGGCGAAGGAAGTCAAGCGCTCGGACGCCGCGCCGCCAACTGGGCCCGCGCGCACCTGGATCCAGAGGAAACCGTGCGCGCAACGATCGCCGTGTACGAGCGCGTGCTCGGGAATTGGGGTTGACCGCGACGGATGGGCAATAGCGAATCCGTCGGAAGCCGCGGCGAGCGCACGGATCGCGGACGATGCTTGGCGCCGGCCTCGCAGGGTGGCGCTGCGCTTAGCCGCGCCGCCCTTCAATCGGGGAGCACGCGGTAGACCTGATCGTGCTCGCGCGCGTGCTCGGCGACCTTGATGCCGACCTCGTCGCCAACCTTGGCCGACTCCACGGCGACACGGTTGATCTGCATCGACTCGATCTGCTGGGTGAAGTCCGAAGTGTGCCCGACGATGTGGATCGTATCGCCGACGGCAAGCTGCCCGTCGGTGATCTTGATGCCGGCCACTTGCGCCTTGCCAAAGTAGTGAGTCACCTGTCCAATGAGCTCTTCGGGCATAGCCAATCTCCTTACGTGACGCTGCGCACGGCAAGTCGAGCGTGCATTATATTAAGGGTCGAAGGCGGGGAAACCCGATCACGGAAAACCGGTGCAGCTCGACAGCCCAGCCGGAAAGGGCTTTCTTGGCCCGCTGCCCCGGAGAAACACCTGCCTCTCTGCTCTTACCAATGCGGAAGGAGGATCCTTCGCACATGCTCGAGACGACAAGCGCGCCGCGAGCGGGAGATGTTGTCGGGGCCGACCGCGGCCCCTAGTGATCCAGCGCCGGGCGTGACGTACGCAGCCGCTTCAACTCGCCTCGGCGACGCTTTTCAGCCAGGCGCTGTTCGCGCGCGGCTCGCGTCGGTCGCGTTGGCCGGCGGGATTTCCGCACTCTGAGAGACTCGCGCAACAGTTCAAGCAGACGCCGCCCGGCCGCGGCGCGATTGGCGGCCTGGGTGCGGGTCTGCTGGCTGACGATGCGCAGGCGGCCGTCGCGCGACAGCCGGGAGGTCAGCCGTTGGCGGACGCGATTCTTCTGCGTCCGTGTCAGAATGTCGCAGGTCTGGAAATCGAACAGGAGGGTAACGCGCGTGTTGACCTTGTTGACGTTTTGCCCACCGGGTCCGCCGGACCGGGCGAAACGCACCTCAATCCAGGGCTGCAACTGCGTGATTTCCAGTCGATGAGCCTCCATGGCCTGCCCCACGCTGTGCCGCGCGAGCGACCGGTCGAAAAACGTGTCCGATTGGCATACTCGCGTGGGCGTCCGGCCTGCGACGCGCAGCCAGCGCGCGTCGGCGAGTTCGCCGCCACGTTTCAAACAAGCCTGTGCGCTCGCGACCCTAACAGAGCGCCAAGTACGCCGCCACGGAGTATACGACGATGCGGATTCGTCGGGGTGTCCAGGCAATAAGCATTCTTTCGCCTCCGAGGGCAAACATCCCGGACAACCGGGCCGGCGCCCTGACCCGCCGAACCGGCCGGAACGGGGGGACAACGCTGCTACCATATGAACTTTAGCCAGGGCGCGTGGGCAAGATCAACCGACAAACGCACCCGGCTACGGCCTTGCCCGACGGCCGCAATCTCGCTGCCCGGTAATATGTGTCAGACCGTATCCGAAGCGTTGCGACGTCCGATATGTCGAGCACCGTCTCGAGGCGCGCCGTACGGTCGGGCAGAAAAGTCTCGCGAAAACACAGAAAAAAAGTGCGACGCCGACGCTATTGCCCCAGCGGTCGGCCGAACTCCTGCACCCAGTACGTTCCGAAGCGCCCACCGGTACGAACACCCACGCCGAGTTCCGTGAAGTCCGGGTTGAGGATGTTCTCGCGATGTCCTTCGCTGTCCATCCAGTCTGCCATCGCCTGGGCGGAGGAGGTCTGGCCGGCAGCGAGGTTCTCGCCGATGATGAGGTACTCGTACCCGAACTGTTCCGCGCGGGCGCTGAGGTCGGTGCCGGTCACCGGGTTTCCATGTGCAAAGAAGTCGTAGTGGATCATTTCGCAGGCGTATTGCGTCGCCTGATCCTCCAGCGTCTGGTCGTGCTCCAAGGACGAAAGACCGGCACGCGTCCGCTCAACGTTTACCAGACGCAGGATTTCGTCGCGCCAGGCGTCCTCGTTGACCACCGCGGCACACGTGGGAAACTGCTCGGAGAGTTGATCGTTGAAGTCCTGCGTCCCCCGCGTTCCGCCGCCCGTGCCGGCGGACGATCCGCCACCAGGAATGGCCGAGGACCCGTTTCCGCCGGTGTTCAGGTCCGGGTTTCCACTGCCAGGGGCTGGCTCGAGCCCCGAGTCGGGCTCAAGGGGGCAGCCGCCCCACAGCGCGGCAAACAGGGCTACGAGGCTCAGAATGCGCCAAGCTGGACGTGTTCCCATCTACCTCTCCGTCCGGGTCTCCGCAGACCGCCGGGTGACCACATTTTCACTTCTTGAGATTGTACTATCGGGCGGCAAGCCCTTGATACGACTTTTTGTCAGTCCCATACTTAAGAGGGCGTGGGGGCCGCCCCCCGAGCGGAATCTCTTAGGAGGTCTCAATGCAACGCCGAACCACGATCTCTCGCATGATTGCCGTCGTGATCTCCCTTTTGCTGCCGATCGGCTTGTCCGGGTGCCCTGAGACGCCTGGTGGTGGCGCCGGCATACCTTTCAACCTGCCGCCCACACCGGTCATCACCTCCGACGTGATCCGCGGTGTGGCTCCGTTGACGGTGCGCTTCAGTTCCGATCGGAGCACCGATGACGGGCTGATCGTTTCACGGCGTTGGGATTTCGGGGACGGGAATACCAGCCAGGAAATCTCGCCGCGGCACACGTTCGCCACGACCGGCGACTTCACCGTCAGCTTGACCCTCACCGACGACTTCGACGCCGAGGCCGCGCGCAGCGTGGTCATCGCCGTGACCGAAGCACCGGTCGCGGTCATCGCGGTGGACCCGGCGAGTGCCGAGTCGGCTCCCGCCGTGATCAACTTCGACGGCTCGGCTTCGTTCGACCCGGACGGCGAGATCGTAGAGTACCAGTGGGACTTCGGCGACGGGTCGCGTGAATTCCTGCAAGTGCTCACGCACGTTTACGCCTCGCCGGGAACCTTCCGCGCCCGGCTGACCGTCACCGACGACAAAGGTGTCACCGGCACAAGCGAGAAGCTGATCGCGGTCGGCATTCCGACGCCGAGCATCGAAATCCGCGTTCCGCCGCCCGACGTGTCCAACATCGTCGTTTCGGTTGACTCCCCCCTGTGGGTTCAGGCGGTTTTCGACGTCGAGCCGGGCACGCCCCACTTCGCGCGGGCCGGTATCGACCACGATCGAGACCAGTGCGAGGCCCAGAGCGTACTCTACCATATCGGAAACGGCGCCTCGGTCGAAGTCTTCACCGGCCATGACGAGCGCGTCAACGACGTCGCCTTCGCTCCGAACGGCAACACCGTCGCGACGGCCAGCGACGACGGCACCGTTCGCCGCTACAACACGGCGACCGGCGAGTTGAATCGGGCCTACACCGGGGAGGGGAGGATCAACGCGGTTGCGTTCTCGCCCGACGGGCTGCAACTGGTCTGGGGGCAGTCCGACGGCGAGGTGGTTCTGGCCGAGGTGGCATCGGGCGCCGTCATCCGCACTTTCAGCGGTCACAACGCGACGGTGAACGATGTGGCCTTTTCGCCGGACGGTACGCAGATTCTGAGCGGGTCCAACGATCGACGGGCCCTGCTGTGGAAGGTGGCCGACGGCACGATTCTGCGCGACTTGCAGCACACCTTGGGGATCAACGCGGTTGCGTTTTCGCCGGTTGATCCGACGATGGTCGCGACCGGCAGCGAGGACGGGGTCATCAAGATCTGGAACACCACCAGCGGCGCGGAGCTGCTGACGCTCAGCGGCCACGGCGGCCCGGTGAACGATCTCGTGTTCTCTTCTGACGGCCAAGCTCTAATCAGCGCCAGTGACGACAACACCGCCAGGGCATGGAGCCCCTTCCTCGGCACGCTCGTAACCACGTATTCCGGTCACGACGACGATGTCGTCTCCGTCGCTATCTCTCCTGACGGGACCAACGTCGTCACCGGCAGCGCCGACGGGACCGCGCGCGTCTGGAACAGCGCCACTGCTGAAACACTGGAAACCGTCCAGCCCTGCGAGTCCAGCATCAGCGCCGTTGAGGTGTCGCCCGACGGGACATACTTCCTGGCCGGTGTGGCCGCCGGCAACGACATTCAGCTCGACACCGACCCACCCAACGGAAACGACCTGAACATCACGTATCCCCAAGGGCTCACCCTCGCGAACGTCCTGAGCCTGAATGGCGAGGACGCTCCGACCGGGCGGTACTATCTCTGGGCAGAGATTGACACCGATCAGACGGAGGTTCCGGTTCGCACGTACGCTAACGCCAGCATCAACGTGATTGACCCGTTTACCGATACGATCAGCAGCGATACGCCGGTCGTCCCGCTGGTGAACAACCAGGCAAGCGTGGTGGTTCCCTTCGATCCAGACGGCCGGCATATTTTCGACCTGGGCCCGCTCGACCGCGGCGACCGGGTCTTCCTCAGCCTGCTCTCGACGCCGGGCTTCGGCGAGTTTTTCATTCCGACGGACGAATTCAGCCTGATGGTCCTGGACGCCAATCAGAAGATCTTTGCCTGGTACCAAGCGCTGCGCACCCTCGAGTTCTTCTCTCTGGCACCTGAGCTGGAAGAGTTTGTGCTCTTCACCCGCGATACCAAGCTGGTCGTCGGACACAACAGCCTGCACTACTATGTCGTCGCGGACGGCGGCGTCGGCGTAAACGTGCGCGTGCAGCGTGGGGCGGGCCTGTTCGAGCCGCGCCAGCAGCGTGTGCTGGTGAATTTCGACGGCGGGGGCGCAGTTACGGCGGGCGGCTTGCCCCCGCGCAGCATCCCCGCCTTGGATGCCGCTGATTTCGACCCAAGTTGGGGGGATGACGAGACCACGACCATCAAGGCCGTGATTATGGCACGGCTGGAGGACATCTACGCCGCGTACGACATACAGTTCTTCAGCTCCGACGACACCGTCTCGCCCGCCCTCCCGTTCCAGACGGTCTATGTCGGCGGCTCAACTCCGGAGGGCCTGCTGGGCATTGCCGACTACATCGACCCGCGAAACGAGACGACCACGGGCACTGCCATCGTCTACGCGACCGAGATCGCCGAACTCGGCCTCGGTGGGTTCTTCACCAACCCAGTCGTCACGGACATAGACGTGGGCGGGGCGATTGGCGCGGTCGCGGCCCACGAGATCGGGCACCTGCTCGGTTTGCGCCATACCGACGATGCGACCGACATCATGCAGGGCGCTTTCGGTCAGGAGGTCGGTGACCCGACCATACCGCGCACTCTCAAGACGTCGCTGGTCACCGCGTTCGAGCAGGTCGGTTCGCTACCAGCCATCGGCTTTCAGGACGCCCCGCTCCTGCTCTTGGAGACGGTGGGCCCGGCGCCGTGACGCCGACGGACTCATCTGTCGCAGCTCACCAGTTTTTGATTGCAACCCGGGTGGTTCAGGCTAGAATTAACTCGACGCGGTTATACATACGGCAAGTCTTGGGGTAGATGGTGGCGCCTGTCCGCGCGGGCCGCACGAGACCAATCGCATGAAAGGGCCCACCCATGCGGAAAGTAACGATCGAGGACGTCTCTCGGGACACCGGTCTTTCGCGGGGTACGGTTTCCCGTGCGCTGAACGACCGGCCGGATATCAGCACCCGAACCAAACAACGCGTGCTCGAGGCTTGCCAAAAGCTCAACTACGTCCCCAGCCACGCCGCCCGCTCGCTGGCGACCGGTCGAAACTACGCCGTCACCGTCCTGGTAGACGACCTGCGATCGGCGTTTAGCGCTTCTTTTTTACGGGGCGTGATCAATCGGGCACAAGAGGCGCGCTACGCCGTCCACGTGGTGGAGACCGGCGCCGAGCCGCAACCCGATCGGCTGCGCTCCTTCTCACCCGAGCGGATCGACGGCGTGCTGAACGCCGTCCCGCTCGACGCCTCGCTGGCAGGCCAGTTACGTCAGATCGTGGAGAGCCGGGTGCTGACGTCATGCTGGCCCCTCAAGGGCGTGTCATGCGACGTACTGACGCCCGACCAGAGGGAAGCCGGCCGGATGGTGGCCCGCCTGCTCGTTGGGAACGGTTCTCTTGAGATTCTTTACGTCCATCGTCCAACATCCCACGCCGCTGCCGAGCGCCTCGCCGGTTTTCAGGAAGTCTGCCGCGAGCGCGGCCTCGATCCCGAGAGCGTCACAGCCACTATCGCCGACCTCGACACCCTCGACACGCTGAGCCCACGGCTGGAACGTGCCGACGCAATCGTAGCGATCGACGACTTCCTCGCTGTCACGATCATGCTTCTCTGCGCGCGTCTGGGACGGCGGGCCGGCGAGGACTTCGCGGTGATCGGGCACGGAAATGAACCGGTCGGCAGCGCGATCCGACCAAGCCTCACGACCGTCGATTTCAACGGCGAAGAGATCGGACGTCGGACGATGGAGACCGTTCTCCAGCGACTCGCTCAGAGAAGAATGGACGCGCCGCAGCACACGCGGATCGCACCGCTGCTGGTCCAGCGTGCTTCCACCAGGCAATTCGCGCGATAGAACCAGCAGTGAAAGACGCGTAACCTCTTCCGAGAAAAGCCGTTAAGTATGACCCGGCACGAAGCGGCGGCGGGCCGCTCACACGGCCCCGGCGCGCTCAGAGTCGCCTGGATGGGCACAGCACGGCACGACGTCCCAATCTTCGAGCCGTGATCGGCTTGACGCTTTCGGGAGCTAGGGTGTACATTCTAGTCAATGGGCCACAGAACAGTTCGGCGAAGGCCTCTGGCCGCAAGCTTGTTCCGCCGCCGAGCGGGAACCGGTGGCTTTCTGCCCCTTCGGTCCCATGCCGACCCGGGCGTCGCTTGGCTGGGCGGCACTGTGCGCTAAGATGATTACGATGGGTGAATGCATGCTCACCGACGTTGATTCGCATAGGAGACCCGACCATGCAAATCACCGTATCTGGCCGGCACATCGGGGTCAGTGACTCGCTCAAGACGTACTGTCAGGAGAAGTCTCAGCGATTGGTCCGCTTTTTCGACCGCATTCAGTCGATCGATGTTGTCCTCGATGGCAACGGCGGCCAACACTTTGCCGAGATGATCGTCCGATCTGAGGGGACACAGCCGTTTGTCGCCCGCGAGCAGCATGAAGACGCCTACGCCGCGGTCGACCTGATGCTCGACAAGGTTGAGCGGCAGATCCGCCGGCACAAGGAGAAGCTGCGCAACCGCAAGCACCCTCCGAGGATCTCGGGGGGGGAATAGATCTGGCGGGGAAACGAGATGCCTGTAGCGGAGACGGCGATGAAGCTGCTCGACTTGGTTCACCCGAAGGCGATCATCGCGGAGCTGCAAGCGCGAGATCGAAACGGGGTGATTCGCGAACTGGTCCAAGTACTCGCGGATAGCAAGCTGATCGAAGCCGGCGCAGTAGACAGCACTGTCAAGTCGATCATCGCTCGCGAACGGACGCGCGGGACCACGGGTTTTGGAAAAGGTGTCGCCGCGCCGCACGCTAAAATCGACGATCTTCCCCGCGTGGTCGCCGCCATCGGCCGCAGTGCCCGGGGTGTCGATTTCTCGTCGCTTGATGGCGGGCTGGTCTACGGCGTGTTCCTGATCCTGAGCCCCAACAACGAACCGGAGCAGCATTTACGCGCCATGGATCTGGTCTTTCGTCACCTGCAGCAGGAGCGCTTTCGCAAGTTTTTGCGGCAATCCGATGACGCGGAGAAAATCTACGATTTGCTCAAGGAAGTGGACGACAAGGCCATGGTGACGTGACGGCTCCCTGGCCCTGCGGCGAACAAATGTGGACATGCATGAGACGGAAACACCCGTGGCGTTGGAACGAGAGACCGTTATCCCGAACAAGGAGGGCCTGCATTTTCGGCCGATTATGCAGTTTGTGGATGTCGCCTCACGCTTCTCCGCGCACGTGACGGTGCACTGCGAGGACCGGAACGCCGACGGCTGCAGCCCGATGGAGCTGCTCATGCTCATGGCGACGCAGGGCACCAGGATCAAAGTGGTGGCCAACGGGGCCGACGCCGCGGAGGCGCTCGAGGCCCTGGTCGCATTGATTAAAGCGGGATTCAACGAAGACTAACGAACCAACGTTTCCAAGACGGTATTTTGCGGTCCGGGGATGAGTCCCTGCGACCGCCGCCGCGGCGGTGCCCGCGACTCATGATTACAAGAAAAGGCATCAGCGCATCGCCGGGAGTAGCGATCGGTCCGGCGTTGGTACTGGACACGGAAGAGTATCGCATTCCCCGGCGCACCATCGACCCGTCACAGGTCCCGGTGGAAATCCGCACGCTCGATGCGGCGCTGGACGCGTCGCGTCAGGAAGTTTCTGAGCTGCGCGTCGCGGCCGCCCGCAAGCTCGGCGATAAGACCTCGGCCATTTTCTCGTTTCATGAGGAGTTCATCTCGGACAGACGGCTCCGCGCCGTGGTCGTCGAACTGGTCGAAAAAAACCGCTACACCGCGGCCTACGCTTTCGGTCAGGAGATGAATCGGCGCCAGCGTCTGTTTCGCAGCGTCGCCGACGCCTACCTGAAAGAACGCGTCCGCGACCTTTTCGACATTGAAAAGCGCGTCTTGCGGCATATCCTCGGGCGGGTCCGTGAGGACATCACCCGACTGACCGAACCGGTCGTCATGGTCGCGCACGACATCAGTCCCTCGCAAGCCATCGCGCTCGACCGCAGCCACATTCTCGGCTTCGCCATCAACGTCGGCGGGCAGACCTCGCACACCGCCATCATCGCACGCATGCTCGGCATCCCCGCCGTCGTTGCCCTCAACGACGTCACCAGCGACGTGGCCGGCGGTGAGACCGTGATCATTGACGGCACGCACGGGGTCGTGGTGGGGAATCCGGATTCGGAGACGGTGAGGCGTTACCGCGTCCAGCAGCGGGAGTATCGCGCGTTCGAAGCGCAGCTCGCCGGGCTGCGCGACCTCCCGGCGGTCACCACCGACGGCACGAAGATCACGCTCCTGGCCAACATCGAACTGGCGGCGGAAGCGCGCTTCGCACTCGACTCCGGGGCCGAGGGCATCGGGCTCTACCGCACCGAGTTCCTGTTCCTCGGCAGTGACCGGCTGCCGACTGAAGAGCAGCAGTTCGAGGTTTTTCGCGCTGCCGTCCGTCATGCCCGTGGCAAACCGATCACGATCCGCACCATCGATTTGGGCGCGGAGAAGATGACCGGATACCTCGGTCCGCATCACGATCACAACCCCGTGATCGGGCTTCGCTCGGTGCGCTACTGCCTAGCCCACCTGGACATGTTCAAAGCGCACATGCGGGCCATCCTCCGGGCCGCCGTTGATGGCAACGCCCAGATCATGTTTCCGATGATCACCACGTTGATGGAGCTGCGCCAGGCGCGCTCCACGCTCCACGATGTCATGGAGGACCTCGAGGACGACGGTATTCCCTTTGCCCACGACGTCCCGGTCGGGATGATGGTCGAAACCCCGGCCGCCGCCATGCTCAGCAACGCCTTCGCGAAGGAAGTTGCGTTCATGAGCATCGGCACCAACGACCTGACGCAGTACACGCTGGCGGTGGACCGCGCCAACGAGCGCGTTGCCCACCTGTTCTCGCCGCACAACCCAGCCGTGCTGAGGCTCGTCCGTGACGTGATCCAGGCCGGGAAGCGCGCCGGTGTAACGGTCAATATGTGCGGCGAGATGGCGGGCTCACCGATCTACTGTGAGCTCTTGATCGGTTTGGGCCTGCGGCAGCTTTCCATGGCGCCCAAAGACGTTCCGGAGATCAAGAAGATCGTCCGCTCAACATCCGTCAAACGGTGTGAAGCGATCGCCCGCAAGGTCATGCGCTTCGACGCCGACCGCCAGGTCCTCAACTACCTGCGCGACCAGGCGCGCAAGATCATTCCGGAGCTGATCTGATGACGGCGGCCCAGACACTGGCTTCGCCGACGCGTGCTCCGGAGCACACGCCCCGTGTGCGTGTCGCGATCCGGTTCTCGATCGACGGCGACCTGCGCTTCCTCTCGCACCAGGACGAACGTCGGCTGCTCGCCCGCGCGCTGAGGCGCGCCCGCTGGCCATTGGCATACTCCCAGGGCTTCAACCCGCAGCCGCGCCTCGCGCTGATCTTGCCGCGCCGCGTCGGTACCGCATCGGCCTGCGAATGGGCGATCGTCGAATTGAGCGAACCGTGCGCGGTTGAGCAGTTGCGTCAAAACCTGGCCGCGGCACTGCCGCCGGCGTGTTGCCTGCAATGCGTGGTCGAAGTCACGACGCGCGCCATGCCGCAGCCGCGGCGAGTGCATTACAATGTTGAACTCGAGCCCGAACATGCAGCCCAGGCAGGTCGGCGAATCGCGGGATTGCTGGCGGCGGAAACGGTCACCGTCGAACGCACTTACGGCCCTGGAAAACCGCCGCGCGCCATCGACATTCGCCTTTATATCGAAACAGTGATCCTCAGCGACCGCACGCTGTCGGTGCAGCTGGCGTTTGTAGACCGTCGCACCGCGCGGCCGACCGAGGTCTTGACAGCATTGAGCCTACCCGCCGGCGCATACAATCATCGCGTGCGCCGCGTCGAGGTAGAATGGGACACAGCGCTTACGGGCGCTACACCGTGGCCGGTAGGCCCGGAAAGGAAACACGTTGGCCAACAAGAAGACTGTAAGGCGCAAACGCAAAAAGAGCACGACGCGTAGGAGCGAAGTCAAAGCGACGGACAGCGCGAGCGCGTCGTCGGGGACCACGGTAGACGAAACGCTCGAACAGGAGAAAGGGGTCACCGTCAAAGGAACCGGCGCGGCCAAAGCCAGGAAACGCCGCTACGCTGCCAAACCGAAGAAGACCACCCGTCGTCCTCCGAAGAAGGACACACCCGCGGCCGAGTCCGGCGGCGCTGCCGAGCCGACTGCGCCCGACGCGCAGGCGACCGTGAAAGCGGCCGCTGCTGCCGACGGGTCCGCAAAGCCGGCCGCCGCCAGGAAAAAGAGAGCACGCCAGCGTCGCGGCAGAGAACCGCGGCGCAGTGAAACGGTCGCGGACCGCAAGACCGCCACCAAGACGCCCCCGCCGCCGCGTGTGAAACCGGTGTCCCCCGCGGCCGAAGTCGAGCAGAACGAAGACATGATCGTCATTCGCTTCCCGTCCGCCGCACCGCTCAGCGGCCCGGCGTCAAGGGCGCCCACGGCTGAGAAAGGACCGGCGCGGGCGAAGGACGTCGCAGGAAGCGAAGCAATCCCGGACGATGCGGCAATGGAACCACCCATCGATTGGGAAGTTGCAGAACAATCTGCGGAGGTCAGCGACGACCGGGAAGCCGCCACCGAACTGCCGGGGGCGCAGGACGATTCCGACGCCGGCGCCACTGCCGCCGCGCCGGTCGAGCGGCTTACCAACGCGGACGCACGCAAGACGCCGCCGGACGGGGCGGACAAGACTCCCGAGCCACCCACCCGGAAAGATGAGGTCGTGTCCGCGCGCCCAAAGCGGCGACGTCGCAGGAAAAAGAAAGATCCGCGGTTGACACCCAAGCAGGAGACGTCGCAAGACGACCGGCCGGAAACGCGGGAAGCGCGCCAACGTCGTGAACCTGTCGGCCAACCGGCGAAGGCCGTCGAGCCAGCAGCGGAGGAGAAACCGACGCGTCGTCGTCGCCGACGGGCGCGCCGTGGTCGCAGCCAGGAGGAGGAGGCGGCAACGGCCGAAGCCAAGGACGAGGTTGGAGACGAGGCAGAGGCCGAGCCTGAAGGGCACGCCGAGAGAAGTAAGGCGGCAGCACCTTTGGGCCAGAAGGAGATGATTATCAACGTAGTGCCGCGCGAGGAATGCCGCATCGCGATCATGGAAAAGGGGAAGCTGCAGGAAATCTATCTGGAGCGCGCCTCGGCCGAAAACTACGTCGGCAACATCTACAAGGGGATCGTGACAAACGTCGAGCCGAGCATCCAGGCCGCCTTCGTTGATTTCGGGCAGGGCAAGAACGGCTTCTTGCACATCTCCGATCTGCATCCGCAGTGCTTCCCGGACGGCGAGGGGAACGCGGAAAACGTCGGCCGCAAGATGCCGCGCCGCAACCGGCCGCCGATTCAGCGCTGCCTGCGCCGCGGCCAGCAACTGCTGGTGCAGATCACCAAGGAAGGCATCGGCACCAAAGGGCCCACGCTCACCGCCTACCTCAGCATTCCCGGCCGTTTCCTGGTGATGATGCCGGGCATGCGCCAAATCGGCGTCTCGCGCAAAATCGAGGACGACGAGGCCCGCCACAAGCTGCGCAAACAGCTTCTCGATCTGGCGCTGCCTGAAGACATCGGCTTCATCGCGCGGACGGCAGCGCTGGACCGCACCAAACGCGAGCTGCAAAGCGACCTGAACTACCTCTCACGCCTCTGGAAAGCGGTCCAGACCCGCATCGCGAATCAAAAGGCGCCCGCCGAGATCTACACCGAGTCCGATCTCGTCATCCGCACGATTCGCGACGTCTACACCTCCGACATCAGTCGCATCGTCGTCGATGATCACGATGTCGCCACACGCGCCCACGAGTTCCTGTCCATCTTCAGCCCCCGCTCGCGTGACACCGTCGTCGAATACGACCAGACCGAGCCGATCTTCCACCGCTACGGCATCGAGGCCGAACTGGAGCGCCTGCACTCGCGCCACGTACCGCTCAAGTCCGGCGGCTCGCTCGTCATCGACCAGACCGAAGCGCTCGTCGCCGTCGACGTCAACAGCGGCCGCTTCCGCACCGAGGACGATGCCG